>CAZIDI010000081.1:0-4953 GCA_964537805.1 uncultured Muribaculaceae bacterium
TAGTTATAAAATCTCTATTTTTTATTACTACGAGAATTATCTTTTTAATTTAACGTTTAGAATCTTTTTTGACGATTTTTAATTTGCACAAAATCTAAAACGAAAAGATTTAAAATAACAAGAATATTACAAAAAGCAATAAATCGAGAATAAACCTCTATAGTTTCCATACTAAGAATTTGAAACATACGAAACAATATCCCTACTTGTACTTCTTTAATATCTTTTTTCTCCATAATTACAGCGTCATATAGTTTTAAAGTAGGATACATACTTTTAGACACAATGGGGTACAACATCTTATTTGGATGCTTTTCTATTTTATTAGGAAGTAATAGCAAGAAATAAAGGCTTAAGAAAAAGAGTACAAGCATTACATTTAAGAAAAATAAAGTGATGTCTTTCCAAACCTTTAAAATCCTAGAATTTTTATTTAAAAGTGTAACAACCACTGCTTTTTCATTTTTTTATTTTCAATTTCTTCCCCGTTTAAAAGTTCTAAAATGGTCACATGAAAAATCTTGGATAAAGATTCCAATAAACTTATATCTGGTCATCCTAAACCACGTTCCCAACGACTGACGGCTCGGTCGGTATCTTGTTCTTGCTCTGCTAAATCTTTTTGGGTTAAATGTAATTCTTTTCTTTTTCTTGCAATAAATAAACCAATTTTTTCATAATCCATTTTTATCACCTAAAAAAATTGTATAAAAAGAAAGGAAAACAACAAAGTTTTCCTTAAGTACAAAAAAAGCAAGCACAAATGACTTACTTAATAAATAAAATAAATGATACTACAAAGAAAACAATTCCTAAAAACAATGTAATACGACTTATTAAAAGTTCAATTCCACGCTCTTTCGTATTTTGAAATAAACTTTCATTTCCACCAGTAATAATTTGGGCAGAATCACTTGCTTTATTACTTTGAAGTAATACGATCGCTATTAGTAAAATTGATACCACTAATAAAATAGTTTCTAACATGTCCAACACATCCATTCGTTAAAATATATTATCATATTTGCTTAAAAAACACAATAAATTATAAATAACTTTCAATAATTTCAAAAACTTCTTCTTTGCCTTTTTTTGTTATGGTAGAAAAAGGAATAAAGCTATCATCTTCCGTTAATTTTAAAGTATCACGAATTAACTTATCTTGTTTTATGCGATTATTTTTTGTTACTTTATCATATTTCGTAGCAATAATGGTGATTCTTAAATTATAGTATTTTAAAAAATTATACATTAAGATATCATCTTCTGTGGGTTTATGACGATAATCAATTAATAAAAATACGTGTTTTAAATCTTCTCGATTTTTTAAGTACTCTTCTATCATAAGTCCCATTTTTTTGTTTGTCGCTTTATCTACTTTCGCATAACCATAACCCGGCACATCGATTAAATAAAATAAGTCATTGACTAAGTAAAAATTTAAAGTTTGAGTTTTTCCAGGTTTAGAACTCGTTCTAGCATAATTCTTGCGACTGATGAGTGTATTGATAAAACTACTTTTTCCAACATTGCTTCTTCCAACAAGTAAAAACTCAGGATTATGATCCTCTGGATATTGGCTTTGCCTTACGGCAATATTTTTTAAGTCTACTGTTTTGATTTCCATCTAAAACCACCTAAATTCATTATACAAGAAAAGAATTTGATTTGCAAATGACTCTTCTCTTTACATTTATAAAAATATATATTAAACTTAATTTAGCGAGACACTTCATAATAAGTGCTTGCCAAGTTGCAAACACCTTCCAATTTGGATGGTGCTTTTTTTATTCCAAAACCCCCTAAGGATTAATATTATTTAAATAATATTAATAGAATAATTATCACAAGTAAAATTAAGATTAAGAAATCTTTTTTACTCATAGTGACCACGCCTCCCTAAATAGAATTTTTGGCAAACACGACCTGTTTTCGCATCTCGCAAGTTCAATATAAACCAGGAAAAGTGCAAATTGCTAATTTGGTAAATTGAAGCCTCAATTTGCCTTTTTAAAACTCCAATTTACCAAATTGAACTCATTTTTAACAAAATTAATACTTTTTAAATTTTTTTAAAAGAATATCCTCTTGCAAACTACCTTATTTATGTTTATAATAAAAACTCATCAGGAGGATTCATTATGCACATAAAAAATTTAAGTATTCAGGAATTTGAAAATTTTGTAGAAAAGAGTTTGCTTGGCAGCCACTACCAAACTTTTGAATATGCAGAACTAATGAAAGAAAATGGTTTTCAATATGAATTTATTGGCTTAGTAGATGAATATGACAAAGTACAAGGTGCATCTTTAATCCTTATCAAAAAACTAACTAAATTCTTAAAATATGGATATGCCCCTAAAGGATTTATTCTTGATTATTTTAACCAAGATTTATTAAAAGAATTTACTGAGGAAATTATAAAATATTATAAAGGAAAACTTATCTTTATTAAAATAAATCCAGAAATTGCCATAGCAGAAATAAATCCTAAAACCAACAAAAAAACATATAATCAAAATATCGAAATCAAAAACAATTTAATCGATTTAGGCTATGTGAAACTAAAAGATAATTTGTATTTTGAGTCCCAAATTCCAAGATACAATGGAATTGTGAATCTAAAAACAATATCTTTAGGAAATTTAAATAAAAACACAAGAAATAAAGTAAAAAGGGGAATAGATAAAGGATTAACTTTAGAAATAGCAGATTACAGTGGCATTGATATTTTATATCGCTTTATTAAGAAAAAAAGAAACAAGGATGCTCTTTACTATAAAAAATATTATAAGTCTTTTAAACATTCTAATAATGTAGATTTATTTTTGGTAAGTATTAATAGCAATACTTATCTAGTAAACTCTAAAGAGATATACGAAAAAGAAATAGAAAGAAATAGTGAACTTGCCAACAACTTAAGTAAGAATCGAACCGAAAAAAACTTAAATATCAAAATGAATTCTGATAAAAAACTTTTATCTTATAAAAACGATATTTTAGATGCTCAAAATATAGCAAAAAAAAATAATGCGATTTATATTGCTGGTGCTTTAGTGATCAAGTATCAAAATAGAATTAATATTGTCATCAGCGGCTATGACACAAAATATAAAAGATTTAATCCAAACTATTTTTTACATTATAAAATTTTAGAATATTATAAAAAATACTATGACTTTGCAGATTTAAATGGTATGACAGGAGATTTTACCAAAGAAAATCCTTACAATGGTTTAAATACTTTTAAATTAGGTTTTAAACCAAAAGTATATGAATTTATTGGAGAATACGATTTAATTATCAATCATTCTATTTATAAATATTTATTAAAAAGTGGTAAACTTGCAAAGATCTTTAATAAAACCGATATTAAAGCCAAAAATAAGTAAGAAAAAATACCATACACTGGTATTTTTAATTGCCATAAACTTCCGTTTGACACATGCTTTTTCTTTCTTCATAAAACATACTATGAAGTTCACGTACCTTTTCATGAATTCCTTGTACTACGGTTTGATACCCATTATTTTCATGTAATGTCATAATAGAAATGGCATAAGGATTCTCATCATCTAAACTTAAACCAATATCGTGATAATTATCTCCAAAACTACCATATTTATGGTATATTTTAATATCCTCCGTATTAAAAGCATTTCTCTCATTATTATCCATTATACTTTTTAAGAACGGTCCATATTCTTCACTTTCTGTAATAATTCTATAGGCTTCTTTTAAATAGATGTTTGTATCTTCTGCAGTTTGATTTCCATATTTATCTCCACCTGTTAGAATTACTTTTGCTCCTAAACTTTGCCCATACGTTTTTAAAGTATTAAAACCAATATAATCAATTAACATTAAATGAGCCGTATTATCACTTACTGTAATGGCATACGTAATTAAATCTCTTAAAGATACTTTTTCACCAATTTGTCTTTTGGCCATACCACTTGAAAATGCTTTCTTATAATTGGCCGTGTATAAGACAGTTTCAGTGTCTAAATCAATTTCTCCAGCAATGGCTTTATTAATTAAATAAATAGCATCTACTAGTTTTATTAAACTACAACCATAATAAACAGTATCTGATTTATATGCATAAGAAAATCCAGTAGTCAAATCTTCATAAAGTACGGAGGCTTGATAATGGTTTGTTGTAATAAAAGTATCGATTTCGCTCTGTTTTTGTTCTAAACTGTCTGTCATTTCCTCTTCATCAAATGTACGACTTAAACACGCTTGGTATTTTTCTTCTTTTTCTTTTTGAATACGTTCCTCTTCTTCTCTTTGCTTTTTTGAAAGTAATATACGATTATTTTCATTTGCTTTATAATACCTAATTCCTACAAAAACACCACTTCCAATGATAAGAAGCAAGATAAGAAAAGGGATTAACTTTAAACGTCTTCTTTTTTTTCGTTTTGTCAAATTACTTCACCTACTATTTACCTAATTCATAATATCATATTTTATGCAAAAGAAAAAGTGGAATCTAAATTCCACTTTTGGTTTCTTAGTAATTATTCAACTATTTCAGAAACTACACCAGCACCAACAGTACGTCCACCTTCACGGATAGAGAATTTTGTACCGTTTTCAAGAGCAACTGGAGCAATTAATTCTACAGTCATATCAACGTTATCACCAGGCATTACCATTTCAACTCCACTTGGAAGTTCAATAACACCAGTAACATCAGTTGTACGGAAATAGAATTGAGGTCTGTAGTTTGAGAAGAATGGAGTATGACGTCCGCCTTCTTCTTTAGTTAAAACATATACACTTGCTTTAAATTTATGATGTGGAGTAACACTTCCAGGTTTAGCAAGTACTTGACCACGTTCAACTTCATCACGAGCAGTACCACGAAGAAGTACACCAGCATTGTCTCCTGCTTGGGCGAAATCTAATTGTTTTCTAAACATTTCAATTCCTGTACAAACAGTT
>CAZIDI010000082.1:0-4940 GCA_964537805.1 uncultured Muribaculaceae bacterium
TTCTTCTCATTTGGTACAAATGACTTAACCCAAATGACATTTGGTTTTTCAAGAGATGATGCTGGTAAGTTCTTAGATTCTTATTATCAAAATAAAATTTATGAATCTGATCCATTTGCAAAATTAGACCAAGTTGGTGTAGGGGCACTTGTTAAAATGGCTGCCGAAAAAGGTAGAAGTGTAAACCCTAATATTAAATTAGGAATTTGTGGAGAACACGGTGGAGACCCATCAAGCGTAGAATTCTGTCATAACGTTGGATTAAACTATGTTTCTTGTTCACCATTTAGAGTTCCAATTGCACGTCTTGCTGCTGCCCAAGCCGCTATACGCGAAAAGGAAAACAAATAGTCCGCATTAGCGTACTAGTTTAGCCTTTATAAATAAGGTGTTTAAGCAAATCTTAATAAATTAAAATAAAAGTTAAAATAGTCTTAAAAATGGATGAATTTACTTAAATTAGACTAAGATTTTAAAATCTTGGTCTTTTTTGTGTAAAAGTATTAAAATACATGATAGGAAAAATTTGCTGATGAAAATGTTTGGATAGACTCTTTAATATGTTATAATAGAGCACAAAAGCTATAAAAAGTGTAAGACAATAAGAAGGGGGAGAAGCATGGATGAAAACAGTAAAAAGACAGAATTAAGACCAATGATGAAAATTGTTGAAATAATTCCGTATTTAAAAAATAAAAATGTTAAATTTGAATGTTGCTTGGAAGAAGATGCAGAAACATATTTGAAAGAAAATAATAATTATTATAATGTAATATCTTATAAAAACAATTTTGTTAAATATCAATGTGGTGAGCTAGAAGGAAAATATATAGATTTAGATTTCGCTTATTTAAAGGATTTATCCATTATAGATTCCAGAACTAGATTAGTATTGTTTAAAATGATAATTGATATAGAACACTATTTAAAATTAAGAATCCTAAATACAATTGAAGAAATATCAGAAGAAGATGGTTACAAAATTGTTAATTTATATTTAGAACGAGATTTTAATGATAAAGAACATCCTAAAAGAGTATATGAAAGTATTAGAAGAAAGGTAACAAATGAGTATTATCAAAAAATATTTTCTAAATATAATTTAGATAAAGATACTAAAATAGAAAATATACCCATTTGGGAATTCCTTGAGATAATAACTTTTGGTGAATTAATTAATTTCTTTGATTTTTTCCTCAATTTTATAAATTAGATGAAAATAAATATATATTTATTTTAAGGGAGGTAAACAAACTTAGAAATGCTGTTGCACATAACTTATCAGAAGCTTCTGATAAATTATGAATGTGGGCATTGCCATTATAAATACATTTCCACAAATAAACAAATGTGGATTTCGATACATATATTTCGTGAAAGATACATTAAATGCCCAAAATGTGGCAGTAAAAGTTGGAATAAAAAAGTATTAAGTAAATAAAACAATGACAAAAAATTGTGTAAAAGTCTTTTAAGAAAGGCTTTTTTTCTTATTTTATTTATAGTATAATTTGATTAAGAAAAAGAGGATGATTAGATGAAAACTTTAAGTATTGGACGTTTAGCGTATGATGTAAACATTATGATGGAAGACTATCCCCAAGAGGGAAGTGAAAACATTACTAAAGAAATGATTACTTGTAGTGGAGGGTCTGCAAATATTATTGCGTATTCTCTAGGAAAATGGAATATGGAATCTTTTATTTCAGGAGTCATTGGCTATGATGAAACAGGAACCACAATGAAAAAAGATATGGAAGAAAATAGAGTAAGAACGAATTTCTTGGAAACAAATTACAATATTAAAACTCCAACTTCCTACATTTTAATCAATAAAAAAAATAACTCTCGTACGGTTATCGAAGCAGAAATTAATGATTTTAGTATCAAAAAGTATGAATATGATACCAGTATGGATTGTGTGATTACGGATGGGTATGAGTATAATGCCACTGTATATGCTTTTAACAAATATAGTAATGCCGTTACTATTTTAAATGCTAAAACCCCTCATAATGGTTTATTAGATTTCTTTAAATATGCTAAATATGTGGTAGCATCTAGTGATATTGCAGAAAGCATTACAGGTTTAAAAATTGATTTTAACAATCCTGCTACAATGTCTACTATTTACAAAAAAATAGTGGATAAGTATCCTCACATCACTTTATTTATTACGATAGAGGGAAAAGGAACTATTTATGCAGTTAATAACGAAATTAAAGTACTTGCAACAATAAATACGGAAGTAGTTGATAAAACAGGAGCAAGAGATATTTTTACTGCTATGATTGGGTATGGAATTACCAATGGCTATGATTTAGATACCACAGTTCGCCTTGCTACGATTGCAGAATCTATGTCTAAAAAAACAATCGGTGCAACTCTGTCTATTTCAATACTAAGTGATATTATAAAGTATTATGAAAGTAAATTTGGACCATTAAAAACCACTATAGATGCAAATATAGAAAATACCGAGGAAGTTAGTACAAATATACCTGTTATGGAAACCCAAACCAAAGTAGAAGAACCTAAAACGAGTGAACCGCAAAATGTAGAGGTAGCAAGTAATCCAAATGCAGTTATGAATCAACCAATGTTAGAGAAAAATGATGATCAAATTGTTGAACAAGTCTTTGGAAGTACTCCTGAAGTAAACGAAAATAATGACAATGCTCCTACCAATTGATAAATATCCCTCTTTGGATGTACACGGAGAAACAAGGGATACCATTTATACCGTAATAACAGAATTTATTAGGGATAACATAAAACTTAAAAATCCAATTATAGTAATTGTACACGGAAAAGGACAAGGAATTTTAAAACAAGAGATTCATTTTTATTTAAAAAGAATGAAAGAGGTAAAAAACTATCATTTACACTATTGGAATCAAGGAATAACAATAGTAGAATTAAAAATTTGACAAGTCTAAAAAATAGTGGTATAATCCAAAAGCAATAAGGAAAGTAGACATCAGGTTGACATTTCTTCTATTTTGTGCTATACTAGATGCATAAAAAGAAATTGGGGGGTAAAAATATGAAAGGTTATGTTTTAGATTATATCGATGAAAATGAGTTTCGTAAATTAGAAAGGGCTTTAAAAAAATACAATACACTTGCTTTTAAAAAATTAAATTTTGATTATTATCCATCTTTAAGAAATGGTAAATTTGTTGGAGTAATGGTTTCTCAAAATAAAAAAGCAGGAACAGAAACGTATGAATTAAAGTTGCCTAGTGATAAGATGTTTGCTCAAGTTCATGGAGAGGTAAAATTAATTTATACAGTTTATAAAAAAGAAGAAGTCGTGATGTTAGATTCGATTGCGCCTAAAGATATTTTATTAGAAGGACATATGTCTGAACTTGCTACTTATAAAGGTGTTATGATTTCTAAAGCCAATGCTTCTAAAGATAAATTTAAAATTGATTTATTAAATATGTTACAAGGTAAGTAATCGCTTATCTTTTTTTTGCACAAAACTACTTGCACGGCATAAAATATTATGATATTATTAATTAGTCAGCGGACCTCTAGCTCAGTTGGTTAGAGCATCCGGCTCATAACCGGACGGTCGTAGGTTCGAGTCCTACGAGGTCCACCATTTTAAATGCGGGTATGGCGGAATTGGTAGACGCACTAGACTTAGGATCTAGCGGAGCAATCCATGGGGGTTCAAGTCCCTTTACCCGCACCAGATTGATGTCAAACTCGAACTTTCTATTTTTTAGAAATTCGAGTTTTAATATACTTAATTTTATTGTAAAATATTTATAGAATTAAATTGAATCTGTCAATTTAGGAAACAAACTTGTAAATTGGCGTATCAATTTGTATAAGTAATATTATTATCTTTTTAATTTTAAAGAAAAGAAGGTGTTATTATAAAAAATATAGTAATTTTAGGTGTCGCAAGAGCTTGGAAAACAATTTTTAGTGATTTAATAGAGGCTTTGTGTAATGAAAAGTAAAAAGAGTGTTAAATGGTTGATATCAAAAAAAAGATATAGAATGCAATTTAGAATCATATAGATTTGAAAATAATATATTATTTATTACTGGTTTAGTTGGATCAGGTAAATCAACGCTAGCTAAAAGCCTTGGAGAAAAATATAATGCTACTGTGATTATTCAAGACTATTTAGCTTGGAGTGATTGCTATAATTGTGAAGAATGTACATTTTTTGTGAATTTATTTCAAGAAATATATCCTGAAACAATAGAATACTTTAAAAACAATGAATGGAGAAAAAATAATTTTCTGTATGCTATAAAAATTGATAGGGAATTCGAACTTTCTATATTTTTTATGGTTAATGAAGCTAAATCAAATTTAGCAAAAGAAATCAACAAATCTATAACTTATGTATATTGAAATATCGGAAGAATTATTATAAAGCATGAGAATAAAGATAATAATAGGTTGATAAGAGATATTAAAAGGACTTTCGAATGAACTAACAAAACTTTTAGGTAAGGATTATTCTTATACTAATTTAACTTATATGAGATGGTTTTATAATGTTTATCCTGACTATAATAAAATAAACGAATCTTTAAGTTGGTCGCATTATGTATAATTAATAACTATTAAAGACGAAGATAAAAGAAGTTTTTATGAAAAAGAATGTATTAATTCAAATTGGAGTGTTCGAGAACTTCAAAGACAATTAGATACTTCATTATTTGAAAGATTACTTTTTTTTGATGGTAAAGCAAATAAAGAAAAAAATTTTGAATTATCTCGAAAAGGACAAATTTTAAATAAGCCTAATGATTAAGCCTAATGATATCATAAAACAACCTTATGTTTTTGAATTTCTTGGTATAAAAAAAGCAAAACCATTACTTGAAAAGATTTAGAATATAAATTAATTATTTTGAGTTTCGGTAAAAATAAAGCTTGACATCAAAAAAGATGAAATTGTTGA
>CAZIDI010000083.1:0-4866 GCA_964537805.1 uncultured Muribaculaceae bacterium
CAATATTTTAAATACTTTTATAATCAATTGTGCACTTTACTTTTTATTTAACGATCTATTTTATTTCGATATTATTTTTATCATTTAAAATTTCAACTATTTTTTCAATATTTCCAATAGATACTATATATCCATTTTCCTTAGTAATTTGTTCTTTACAACCTCCTGTATTATAAGAAATAACTTTAGTTCCACAACTAATGGCTTCAAGATTTACTGTTGGATAGTTGTCTTCATAAGTTAAGTTTAAAAAATAAGTAGCCATTGTATAAAATTTTGCAAGCTCTATTTGGCTTTCTGTTCTTTCAATTCCAATAATATTTGAATATAATTTCATTTTTTTTAACTGCTTTTTAGACAAGCCAATTAAAACAATTATGTATTCTTTTCCTATCTGATTTGATAGTTTTAAAAAATCTCTAAGTCCTTTTCTTTCTTCCCAAACACTAGCAACACCCAATAAAATTTTTTTCTCTTCTGGTATATTATATTTTTTAAATAGCATACTATCAAAAGTAGGTTTAAAAACATTTATATCTACTGTGTTATTTATAGTTACAACTGAATAATCTTTAAAAAAAGATTGCTTTACTAAATTATTTAACCAAACAGATGGTGTTATGATAGTTAAATCTTTTAATCCTGTAAACATCTCTTTTTTCTTTTTATAATTGCTTCTTGATGCATCTAAAAATAAACTTGTTGGATAATTTTTTTTATTTGGGCAATGATGACATTCAGTTTGCCATTTTTGACATTTTGCTAATGTAAAGTAAGGACAATGCCCTGTAAATGGCCAACAATCGTGAAAAGTCCAAAAAATTTTACCAGTGAAATCATTTTTTAAATATTTAAATAACACTTTATAATTTAAATAATAGCCATGTATATTATGTAAATGAATAATATCCGGATTTTCTTTTCTTAAAATTCTTACCATTTTCTTTGTTTTAAAGTAAGATCCGCTTCCTTGTTTATCAAAAAGAGTTGTGATTCCCACATGAAAACAAAAGGAAAAGAAACCTCCTACTTTTACACAATTTAAATCTTTAAATCCTTTTCTTCTTCCATAAATGGATAAAGTACTAAAGCTTTCTTCGTTAGCTTTTCTTTGAATTTCTCCCATAATTTTTCCAGTAGAACCATTACATACTGTATTGATTTGAATTAATTTCTTTTTGCCTAACTCTTTTTTTATCTTCTCAATTTCTTTTTTATTTTTCGCTTTTATTTTTTGTAAAAACACATTCTCAATGGTTCTTTTTACATTTGTTATTAAAGGCAATGCAACTTTATTATTTTTTAATACTTTATAGCTTTCCTTAAAATTTTCATAATACCCTTTTAATCCTTTTGTACTTGCTCCACCTGCTCGCATAAAGACAAAATAATCATTAATATATTTTAAATTTACTCCACTTTTTATAAGTCTTAACATAAAGTCTAAATCTGCAGAAATTTTATACTTAAGATTAAAATTACCATATTTTTCGTATACTTCTTTTTTTAAATATAAAGTTGGATGTGGCATATGCCATCCCAAATTTTTTGAAACTTTTTTTGATTTAAATAAACGATAAGGTTCATTTAAATTTTCATCTAGCATTAATAAATTAGAATAAATGCCATCATAATCTTTCATTTCTTCTGCTACTCTTTCAAATACTTTATTATGGGCTAAAATATCATCTGAATTTATAATGCCAATAATGTCTCCTGTTGCTAATTGAATTCCTTTATTCATTGCATCAAAAAGACCATTATCACTCTCTGAAATGTATTTTAACTTTCCATTAAACTTTTTTTCAAAGTCTTTGATAATATTTAAAGTATGATCACTACTTTTTCCATCGATGATTATATATTCATAATTTGAATACGTTTGCTTTAAAACACTTTCTAAAGTATCTTTTATCGTATCTTCAGCATTATAGCAAACTGTTATTATTGTTATCTTCATATCATTTACTCCATTTAGTTTATTTTACCAAATAGTAAGAATAAAGTCTATGTTTGAAACCTTTGAAACCTTAATAATAAATAATACTTTATTAATCACACTTTTGTATGACTTTTTCTACTATTTTTTTACATTTTTGTTTTTTTCATTTAAATCATTTTTTAATATAGAGACTTCTTGTATTAAAAGCGTTATTCTTCTTTTTAAATCTGAAATGATAATTGTCAGTAATAAAGTGATAATAAGTAAAATTCCTATAATTATTCCTGTTACCAAGTTAGAAGTAGTTTGAAAGCCTATTGCACTTGTAAAAATCCCTATAAAATTTGGAAATGCTCCTACTAACAAAATAATGAAACAAGCACAAAGCCAAAACAAGGAATACTTTACTGGTAGTTTTTTCTTGGTAATTAATCTTAGAATTAATAAAATTAATAATAATGATATTATTACTAATAATATTCGTAAATTTCTACTCATGTTTCTACCTCTTTTTCATTAATAATATGGTAAGTATTACATTAATCATATAATAAGCACTTTTCCAATACTTAATAGATGATTTTCCTTCTTTTCTTTCTAGCATGTTTACAGGAATTTCTTTTACTTTAAAATTACTATTAATAACATCCACAGTAGAAATAGGTTCGGGATATTCAAGTGGATAATTTTCTGCAAACCGTTTAATTAACTTTTTGTTTATCGCCCTAAATCCACTAGTTGTATCATAAATTTTCTTTTTTGTTTTAATTTTCATGACAAAAGAAATTAACTTTATTCCGACTCTTCTAGTAAAAGAAGAATGAAAACTACTTGATGACTTATCAATGAATCGAGAACCAATAACCATATCAGCCTCATTTTTTAAAAGTGGTTTAATAATATTATCAATATAATGTACATCATGTTGCCCATCACCGTCAAATTGTATGGCAATATCATAATTATTTTCTAAAGCATATTTATAGCCTGTTTGCACTGCTCCACCTATTCCTAGATTATGAATAAGTTGAATATATGAAATATTATTATCTGTTAATACTTTTTCCGTGTTATCAAAGGAACCATCGTTTATGACTATTACATCATATTTCACTTTGTTCTTTTTATTGAAATCTTTTATAGAATCACAAACTTGTAAAATGTTTTTCTCTTCATTATACGCTGGAATTACTATTAAGACTTTTTCTTTGCTTTTCATTTTTAACTAACATTCCTTTCTTCGTCCTTTCAGTCCTTGAAAGGCACACATTGTCATTAAAATAATTCAAATTCTTTGTTATAATAATAAACTGTTATTGGGCATACTACAGAGCACGCGGAGGTGAGTGGTGAAAGAGATTATCTTTTATCCCGTATTTTTATATGTGTCGTTAATCCTTAGAGTACATATGAGTGTCGCCGATAATAGCTATTTGCTATCGAGCACGGAACCTTATCTTTGGTAAAACAATTCTTCGGTTTTCTAGTGAGGATTTTCAGTTAAGACCCTTTAACAAAAAATTTTAGAAAGGAGCTTTAACTATGCTAAAAATTGTTTACAAAAATTGTGCTGGTATTGATGTACATAAGAAAACGATTGTAGTTACTATTGCTAAAACTAATGAACAAGATATTACAGAATATCAAACTAAATCTTTTTCTACTTTTACAGATGATTTAATCAAATGCCGTGATTGGTTAGTTTCTAATAATACTTTAGATGTTTGCATGGAATCTACTGGTAAGTATTGGATTCCCGTTTTCAATATTTTGGAAAAAGAATGTAAATGTGTAATTACTCATCCTAAATATGTTAGAACTATTTTGGGTAAAAAAACCGATAAGAAAGATTCAATTTGGATTGCTGACATCTTTAAACATGGGTTAGTTGAACCTAGTTTTATGCCTCCAGAGGATATTAGACAACTTAGAGATTTAATGCGTTATAGAAACAAACTTGTTTATAATCGAACAGGAGAAAAAAATAGATTTCAAAATTCTCTTACTGTTTCCAATGTTCAAATTGCTAATGTCTTAACCGATGTTTTTGGTAAAACTTCTCAATCTATTTTAAAGTTAATGTTAGAACAACCTAATTTGACTTTAGAAGATATTACACCTTTGTTAAAGCAAAATTTGAAATCATCACCAGAGGAGATTTTAAAATCTATCAATGGTACCTTTGATGAATGTCAGTCATCAAAGATGGCTATTTGTCTTAAGCATTATGATTCTATAAATGAATGTATTGACTTATTAGAAGAACAAATACTTAAACTTGCCATTAAATATACTACTGAAATTAATTTGCTTTTAACCGTGCCTGGTATAAAAGAACTTTCAGCGATATTTATTATAGCAGAAATTGGAACAAATATGAATGTTTTTGTTGATGATAAGCATCTTGTCTCCTGGGCAGGACTTTCTCCTAGATGTAATGAATCAGCTAGAAAAAAGAAATCTGTTAAAATTACAAAAGCCGGAGTTTATATCAAGCCTTTACTAGTTCAATGTGCCTTATGTGCCATTAAAGATAAATCTTGTCCTTATATTAAAGCTAGATATGAATCTTTAAAAAGACGTCGTGGTCATAAGAAAGCTATTATTGCTATTGCTAGACTCTTATTAACTAGTATTTACCATATTTTAAATACTGGTGAAGCATTTGACTATGAAAGATTTGATAAACTTTTAAATCGCAATTTTAAAGCTAAACAAAAAGTGAAAAATACTCCTGAAGAAATGATTTCTTATTTATCTTCTCTAGGTTATGAAGTAACTATGCAGAATACCTAATAACAGTTTATTATTTCAAAGAACAATCACTTATTTTATAGTCTTCATTGACTACTCAAGTTCAAAAAAATTTTTGATTATTTGAACTCCTTTTGCGTGGTTTAATTTATGTTTTTATTTTCAACCTT
>CAZIDI010000084.1:0-4859 GCA_964537805.1 uncultured Muribaculaceae bacterium
AACCTCTCACCCAAGTTAGAAAGAGAGGCGTAGTCGAGATTTGTCTACTCGACAGCAATATGAAAAAATTAGTTATAGTTTTTCATTTTCTTCTTACAGTCATTGCATGGACATCTTGGATTTGGTTATCATGGAAATATATTGCCTTTCTTTCACTAGTGCATATTTGTATGCTAGAAACAAGTGATGGACGTTTTTTATCACATTATCAATTTAAAGATAAAGATAAAGAGAATACTACATTTTATGAATGGTGGTTTAAAAAACTTGGAATTAAAAATTATAATCGTAAAAAAATGAGTATATTTATGCGATATTATTTGCCACTCATATTGGTTTTATTAGGCATCTTATTTCAAGAAGTATTTTCTTTAATTAATCCAATAATTTAAAGGAGGAATTTTATGCTAAACGTAGTTTTATTTGAACCGGAGATTCCAGGCAATACTGGAAATATTATGCGTACTTGTGTTGCTACAAATACAAAATTACATTTGATTAAGCCACTTGGTTTTTCTTTAGAAGAAAAATATATCAGAAGAAGTGGAGTAAACTACATTGATCATTGTGAGTATACTATTTATGAAAATATTGAAGATTTCTTTTCTAAGAATGAAGGTACTTATTATTTCTTAACAAGATATGGCCATAAACCTCATACAAGTTTTGATTATAGTAATAAGAACGAAAATATTTATTTTTTCTTTGGAAAAGAAAGCACAGGAATTCCTCCCAAAATTTTAAAACCTTATATTGATCATTGTATGCGTATGCCTATGACGGATAAGGTACGTGCTCTAAATCTATCCAATACAGTTGCCATTATGATTTATGAAGCCTTAAGACAACAAAATTATCGTGATTTACTTTTTGAAGAACCACACAAAAGCAAAAATTTTATTGAAGAATCCTAGTATTTTTTTCTTTCAAATTCATATAGTTTACTATACAATTTGAAGGAGGATTTATGGAAATATTAAAAGTATCATCAAAATCAAACCCTAGTAAGGTTGCAGGAGCAATTGCTAATATTTATCGTGAAAGCAAATGTGTTGAAATACAAACAATTGGGGCAGGAAGTTTAAATCAAGCCATAAAAGCGGTTGCCATCGCCCGAGGATTTGTTGCTCCAAGTGGTGAAAATTTAGTTGTAATACCGGCATTTAGTGATATTGTGATTAATGGAGAACAAAAAACTGCCATTAAATTAATTGTAGAAGCCAAATAAGGCTTTTTTTCTTGCAAATAAAAAAGCACTTTTTAAAAATGCTTATTTACTTCCTAATAGAGCCATTGCAATAATAAAACCAATATTTAGAATCATAATCAAAATAATAGTAGCATTTACATAACCAGCTTTATCTAACTTTTTTGTGTATGCTTCTTGCTCGTTTTGTTCTTCCATTTCCAAAACCTTTCTTTGATAATCTATAATCACTTCTTTTTCATATTGTGTTGGATTTTCTTTACTAGGTAATGCTGCCAAATGTTTTTTATATTCTGCATAAACATCCTCAGTTGCTGGAGAAAGTAAATCTGGATTCTTTTCACAATCCGTAATAAAACTTTCAAAGCGTTTCTTTTGCATTATATCTTTAGGAGTTAAATTTCCTTCCTTTGCTAAAATAGTAAAATATTCTTCTACCGTTACAGCCTCATCCATTTGTTCTATATTCATATTCTTTCATTCTCCTTACTTTTTCTACTAAATTTTTCTCTTTTACTTCTATAGCATACATATGAAGTTTGATTAAATCAAATAAAACATCTGCATCTATATAGGGAATAGTATTGAACAAAGTTGGATTCATTAATATATCTTGCATATAAATATTTTGAATATCAATTTTTTCTTCCTTGTACTTCAAATACCTTCCATCCGTTTCAAGTTCTCGTAATTTAGGATTTTTTTCTTTCCAAGAAGCCACATAAGCGGCGTTAATCTCTTTATTCGTATTGCCACTCATGATTATCCTCCTTAGTATTACAAAAACATTATAGCAAAATAGAAGGTTAATTTCAATTGTTTAAACGTTTGTTTTGTTGTATAATTTCCTTGTGAAGATTTATGAAGAAACAATTATCAAAAGAATTTATAATAGAATTATCAAAAAGTAAAAATGAACCCGATTGGATGCTAGAATTTCGTTTGCAATCTTTTGCAAAATTTTTAGAACTTGAAAATCCTAGTTTTGGGCCTTTAATCGATTTTTCTTTTGATGAAATTTTATATTATAAAAATGAACATGAAAAGTATAAAGACAATTGGGAATCGGTAGATAAAAAAGTAAAAAATACCTTTTGTAACTTGGGAGTAATTGATGCTGAAAAGAAATATTTAGATGGTGTATCCAATCAATACGAAAGTGAAGTAATCTATCATAAACAAAATACTGATAAAGATATTATTTTCTTAAGTACGGATGAAGCTTTACAAAAATATCCTGAACTTTTTAAAAAATACTTTAATAACTTAGTCAAATATGATGAAAATAAATATACGGCTTTAAATGGGGCTGTATGGAGTGGGGGAACCTTTATTTATATTCCAAAAAATACTACTTTAGATCGTCCTTTACAAAGTTATTTTAGAATTGATAGTGAAAATTTAGGTCAATTTGAAAGAACCATTATTATAGTTGACGATGATGCAAACTTAGAATATATAGAAGGATGTACTGCCAAAAGTTATTCTAGTAATTCTTTACATGCGGGAGTTGTTGAAATTTATGTAGGAAAACACGCCACTATGCGCTATTCTACAATTCAAAATTGGAGTACGGATGTATATAACTTAGTAACTAAAAGAGCAATAGTGGATAGTTACGGAAAAATGGAATGGATTGATGGGAATATTGGAAGTAAAGTAACTATGAAATATCCTTCTTGTATATTAAAAGGAGATTATGCCGTTGGAAACTCCATCAGTGTTGCATATGCTAAAAAAAGACAATCTTTAGATGCTGGAGCCAAAATGATTCATCTTGGAAAATATACCAAAAGCAATATCTTAAGTAAATCCATTGCAGAAAGTGGTGGAACGGCAAATTATCGAGGAACGAGTAAAATTACCAAAAATGCGCTTCATAGTGTTGCTGAAATAAAATGTGATACCATTCTTTTAGATGCTATGGGAAAAAGTGATACGTATCCAACCAATATAGTTGAAAATAATACTTCAAAATTATCCCATGAAGCAACTGTATCGAAAGTAGATGAAGATAAAATGTTTTATTTAATGAGTATGGGGTTAACGGAAGATAGAGCAAAAGAACTCATTATTACTGGGTTTATTTCAGACTTCAAAAAAGAGCTTCCTATGGAATATGCAGTGGAGTTAAATCGCCTGGTGAAAGAATAAAAATGAAAAAAATGAAAATTTTACTAATTTTCTTTAAAATGGGTTCAATTTGGTTAATTGAACCTTTCTTTTGCCAAATTGGCGCTCCAATTTGCCATTTTGGGCATTCAATTTGCCAAATTAGCGATTTGCAAGTCTTTTTTCTTTCTGTTATTTTGTAGGCAGAAAGGAGGTTTTTTAATGAATCAAGTCGTATTAGTGGGAAGACTTTGTGCGGAACCAGAGGTCTCTACTGTTGATAAGGATAAACAAAGAAGCGTTGTAACTGTTGCAGTTAATCGTGCCTTTAAAAATAGCGATGGTATTTATGAAACAGATTTTATTCGTTGTGTGTTATGGAACAATATTGCCTTAAATACTTTTGAATATTGTCATACGGGAGATGTTGTAGGCATTAAGGGAAGATTACAAACGAGAAATTACGAAGATGAAGAAAAAAATAAAAAATTTATTATGGAAGTCATCGCTGAAAAAGTAACTTTTTTATCTTCAAATGCTAAAAATTCGGAAAAAGAAGTTAAGGTTTAACATATAGTTAACTAGGTGATTTTTTTGAAAAAATTATATAAACCCATTGGACTTTTTGCTATAATGCTTTTTAGTTTTTATTATACCGAGAAAATTGCAATTCTTATGCAAAATAAAAGTCCTATTATGCAAAGTATTAATGAAGTAGAAGAGAGTTATTTAGTAAGTGCTACAAATGCTTCCGTAGATTCCACTTACGTAGTTCCAGGAATTATGGGAAGAATGGTCAATAAAACGAAAAGTTATGTCAATATGAAAGCATTTGGCATATTTAATGAATATTATTTGATTTTTGATGATATTAAACCTGATATTTCTTTAGAAGATAATAAAGATAAAATCATTAAAGAAGGAAATAAAAGCAAAAAAGCAGTTTCTTTTCTTATGGAAGATGGAAACGATGCGATAAAGAAATATTTACAAGATAACAATATAAAAGCAGATTTATTAATAAAGGAATCAACTTATAAAAATGGAAATTTTTTTGAACAAATAAATAATGATAAAGAAAAATACAAAAATGTAGAAAGTCTTTTAAATAAAAACAATCAAAATAAAAATATTTGCTATATAAAAGAAATTGACCAAGAATTTTGTAAGAAAGAGCAAAAATATTTAGTAGAAGAAACTTTTTCTTTAGGAAGTAATAATATAGTAGATGCAAAATCCCAATTAGATAGTGGGGCTATAATTTTAATTAAGAAAAATGCCAATTTAGACCATCTAAAATTATTATTAAAAGAAATTAATTTTAAAGGATTAAGCATTATTCCATTAAGTGAATTAATTTCTGAAAAGTAATTTTTAAAGAAGAATTTTATGTTCTTTCTTTTTTTGCTTCTCGTTTAGATAAAAGCGTATAAAATTCAAAAAAATAGTAAGAAAAAATGTATTTATATGATAAAATATAGTTGCGGTGATGATGAAAATGAATAATCAAGATTTAACTTTATTGTCGGAAGGACAAATT
>CAZIDI010000085.1:0-4849 GCA_964537805.1 uncultured Muribaculaceae bacterium
ATGAAACATATAAAGATAATGGAATCTATTATGTTTGCGTAAAAGATAATGCTGGAAATATTTCAGAAGATTATAGCAGTAAATCAGTAGAAGTCAAAATGATAGATACAATTCCTCCAACTTGTAAGTGGATAGGGGAAGCAATAGATATGTCTCCAACATTGTATCCAATAGATGAAAGAAGGTATAATATATATTCAGCAGATAATGGAGGGTATTCTTTTGGTAATGGAATTATGTCATCAGGAACAATAGAAATTTATTTAGGACCTATTTGGACAGAAGATGATAGAACCATATCTTTAGATTGTGAAGATCAAGGTGGAAGTGGCTGTATTTTAAATAACTCTATAACAAAAACTTATACCTCTAATACAAAAACAGATTATTGGTATTATGTAATAAGTGATTATGCTGGAAATACAACAGTTTGTGAAAAAGATGTAAAAGTATATGTTGATAAATGTACGGAAACAGAAAGACAATATGGTTCATGGGGAAGTTGTAGCAAGAGTTGCGGAGGAGGAAGCAAATCCAGAAGCTGGAAAGATGTAAGTACTTTTGGGAGTGGATTTACATGTAAAAGTGGAACTGAAAGTACCTCTTGTAATTCAAAACCTTGTAGTAGTGGGGACGGATGTTGTAAAATTTGTGGAGAGAAAGAAGGAGTATGCTGTGGATGGACAGATGGAGATACTTGTGTACCTATGTAATAATTGATGATTTCTTCTGCAATGCGGAAATATAGAGATAGGAGAGCTAGTGTAAAATGAAAAAAAACGAAAAAAATAAAAAAAGTACTTTGATAGGGATTTTAATTATTTTAATTATTTTGGCATTAATTATAGATCTAGTATTAATAATTGTTTCTAATAGAGAAGATCAAGAAGCTATATATGTCAAATGCATACAAAAAACGAGCGATGTAGAATATGCATATTTGGATGTTAGTTATAGTTTTAATTATCAAAATAAAAAAATTTCAGATATAAATAACATCTATAAATTTACTTTTAAAGATACAGCAGCTTATAACAGAATAAATGAAGATAGATTATTTATTTCTATGATACCTAAAAGTAAAATTTTTGATGCGGCCAATTTAGTAAAAGAATATTCTTTTGATAATTTAATTCCTTATAATAAAATAAACAGCGTAGAAGACTATATAAAAATTGTAGAAGAAAATAATTATACTTGTACAATAATAAAAGATCAAAAAGAAAAACCAAGTACAAGTATAAGATTAGTTAAAAATGTAGAATGCTACCAAAAGAATATTCAGAATAAAAATTATGCCGAATTAAATGTAAACTATAGTGTAATTAAAGATTATTATTCATTTTATGTAAGTGATAAAAACAGTTTGATTCCTAATAACTGGACTATTGATATGCGTTTTAATACAGTGGATAATTTGAATACTTATTACGATTATTTGATAAATGTTTTACAAGAACCAGAAGAAAAGTATTTAAAAGATGAAAAAAATAATATAATAACTTATATAGAACAAGAAAGATTACAAATGGGAGAACAAAATTTTTTAACTTATGAGCAAGAGTATAAAGATTATTTAAATAGCATCGGTTATTCTTGTACCGAGATTAAAATTTATTCAGATGAGGAGCTTTATAATTAAGCTTCTTTTTTATCTTTTAAGCGATTTTATTATAATATCTCTTTGCAATAAATAAGTAATAAAAACTTACATTTTCTTTGCTTTCTTTTTAGATTTCTATTATGAAAAGTATTATAAATAAAAGAAATGAAAAAAATAACACTTAATTTTTTTATGTTGAATTAAAGGAATGATATTTTTATTAATTTGTTCTATTTCTTTTTTAATATATTTAAACATCTTCTAAAGTATTTAGGTAATGTTTATAGACTTTAGAAGCATTATTGGTATTAGATAATTTATCACAAGAATGAATTGTTTCTTTTAATTCTAGTTTCGCTTTAATCAGACTTATTTCAGTTTTTTTATTAAAAACGGAATTTCAAATTAAAATTAGCGGGAGTCAAAAATAGGCAAAATTTCTACTTGCATTTCATATTATATAGTGTTAAAATGAAATCTGTATGACGGCTTGGATGTGCGAGGTTGCTGATACACTAGGTAGAGTTGTTAAAACAAAATCTATAATTCAGGGAATTTGTACGGAGCTAGTCTATACTAGATATAGGCGAAAGGAGACAAACGAGATATGTCAAAAAACAAAGTACGTATCAATCTAAGAGCTTACGATAATAAAATATTAGATTTAGCTGCTGGAAAGATCGTAGAAACTGTAAAAAGACTAGGCGGAAAGGTGAGTGGACCAATTCCTCTTCCTACTGAAGTTGAAAAAATAACAGTATTAAGAGCAGTTCACAAATACAAAGATTCAAGAGAGCAATTTGAAAGTCGTACGCATAAAAGACTAATTGATATCTTAGAACCTAGTAAAGAAGTTATTGATGCTTTAACTCACTTAGATATACCAAGTGGTGTAGACATTGATATCAAATTATAATAATAAGGAAGGAAAAGTAATATGAAAAAAGGAATCTTAGGACGCAAAGTCGGAATGACACAAGTCTTCACTAAAGATGGAAAACTTATTCCTGTTACTGTTGTCGAAGTTACTCCTAATGTAGTAATGCAAGTAAAAACAGTAGAAAGTGATGGCTATAATGCTATTCAACTTGGCGTAGTAGACAAAAAAGAAAAAAATGCTTCTAAACAAGCAATTGGACATGCAAAAAAAGCAAACACAACACCTAAGCGCTTCTTAAAAGAATTAAGAGATGTAGAAGGAAGTTACACACAAGGACAAATTTTAAGCGCTGATGTATTTGAAGTAGGAGAAATCGTAGATGTCACTGGTACTTCAAAAGGAAAAGGCTTCCAAGGTGTAATTAAAAGACATAACCAACAACGTGGACCAATGGGACATGGATCACACTATCATAGAGGACCAGGTTCTATGGGTACTATGTTACCAAAAAGAGTATTAAAGGGTAAAAAATTACCAGGTCATATGGGTAGTGTTACCATTACTATTCAAAATTTACAAATTGTTGAAGTAAATGCAGAAGAAAATTACATTTTAGTAAGTGGAAATATTCCAGGGCCTAAAAATTCATTAGTTTTAATTAAAAGTGCTGTTAAGAATAACAAAAAGAAAACGGAATTTGAAGTTATTACTTATACAGAAGAAACAGTTGTGGATACAGTAGAAGAAGTAAATGAGACTGCTGAAACTGTGGAAGAATCGGTAGATACTCCTCAAGAAGAATCTACTGAGGTTACAGAAGAAACTCCTGCAGAAGAAATAGCAGAAGAAAAAGAAGAATCTACTGCTTCAGAAGCAGAAGAAAACTAGGACACTTATTGGAGGGATAACAAATGGCAAAAGTTGAACTTAAAAATCTTAAAGGTGAAAAACTTAAAGACATCACCATAAGTGATTCTATTTGGAAAATTGAAACTAATGATGATTGTTTAAAGAAAATGATTCGTTTACAACTAGATAGTACTCGCCAAGGAACAGCAAAAACGAAAACAAGAAGTGAAGTTTCTGGTGGTGGAAGAAAACCATGGAAACAAAAAGGAACTGGCCGTGCAAGAGCTGGAAGTAATCGTTCTCCAGTATGGCGTGGTGGAGGTGTAGCCCTTGGAGTTGTTCCACGTGATTACACATTCAAAATTAATAAAAAAGAAAGAACACTCGCTCTTAAAAGTGCTCTAACTTATAAATATACAGGTAAAGAATTAATTGTAATTGATGATATCAAATTAGATACATTAAAAACAAAAGAAGTAAAAACAATACTTGATGCGTTAAATTTAGCAGGTAAAGTATTATTTGTAACCAAAGAAGACAATCCAAACCTTTATATGGCTTCAAGAAACTTAGGTTATACTTATGCAATACTTGCAGAAGAAATTAACTGCTACGATATTGTGAATGCTGATTACTTAGTATGCGATGAAGCAGCTGTTCATTACATTGAGGAGGTACTAAAAAATGACTAACCCCGATATTATTATTGCTCCCGTTGTTACTGAAAAAAGTGCTATGAATGCCCAAGCAGGTGTTTATACATTTAAAGTAGACAAAAGAGCAACAAAAACACAAATAAAAAATATAATTGAAAAAGAATTTGGTGTTCATGTAGTAAAAATTAATACATTACTTACAAAGCCAAAAGACAGAAGAGTTGGAAAATATACCGGAAAAACTAAAGTTTATAAGAAAGCAATCGTAAGTCTTAAAGACGGCGAAACGATTGAGATGTAGGAAGGAAGATCGATATGGCAATTAAGAAATACAAACCAACGACAAATGGTCGTAGGGGAATGTCTTCACTTGCAAATGAAGAATTAACTGCAAGTAAGCCTCTAAAATCTCTAACTACTAAAAAAACAAAAACCGGTGGAAGAAACAACCAAGGAAAATTAACGGTTCGCCATATTGGCGGAGGAGCAAAACAAAGATATCGTATGATAGACTTTAAAAGAAATAAAATTGGTGTTCCAGGACGTGTTGCTACAATTGAATATGATCCAAATCGTAGTGCCAATATTGCTCTAATCGTTTACAAAGATGGAGAAAAAAGATATATTATTGCTCCAAAGGATTTAAAAGTTGGAATGATTATAGAAAGTGGCGCAAATGCCGATATCAAAGTTGGAAATGCCTTACCACTTGAAAATATTCCAGTAGGTACAGTAATACATTGTATTGAATTAAAACCAGGAAAAGGTGCGGAAATGTGTCGTAGTGCTGGAGCATCTGCTCAAATCCTTGGACGTGAAGGAAAATATGTTCTTGTAAGACTTCAATCTGGTGAAACAAGA
>CAZIDI010000086.1:0-679 GCA_964537805.1 uncultured Muribaculaceae bacterium
CTATTTTATGGCAACACGGAGCACTTGCAAGACTAAAAAAAGGAGAATCTATTCACGATTTACTACATCACGGATATTCAACTATTTCTCTTGGATATGCAGGTCTTTATGAATGTGTTAAGTTTATGACGGGACATTCTCATACAGACAATGGAGAGGGAAAAGAATTTGGTCTTGAAGTTATGAGACACTTAAATGACGCTTGCAAAAAATGGAAAGAAGCAGAAGACATCGACTATAGTGTTTATGGTACACCAATTGAATCTACAACCTATAAATTTGCCAAGTCCCTAAGAGAACGTTTTGGCGTTATTAAAGGCATAACGGATCGTGATTATATTACCAATAGTTATCACGTTCCCGTATTTGAAGAAATCGATGCATTTACAAAATTGAAACTAGAAAGTGAATTCCAAAACTTAAGTCCTGGGGGTGCTATATCATATATTGAAACTCCAAACTTAACCAACAACTTAGATGCGGTTATGGAAGTTATTCAATTTATTTATGAAAATATTATGTATGCCGAATTAAATACAAAGTCTGATTATTGTCAAGAATGTGGTTATACAGGGGAGATTTTAATTGATGAGAATTTAGAGTGGTATTGCCCAGAATGTGGAAATCGCGACCATGATAAATTAAATGTAGCAAGACGTACTTGTGGTTATATCGGAAC
>CAZIDI010000086.1:689-4842 GCA_964537805.1 uncultured Muribaculaceae bacterium
AGAAATAAAAGAAAGAGTTATTCATATTGATAACAAAGATGATGAGGTAGCATAATGCGCTACAATAAAATTAGAAAAATGGATATTTCGAATGGCCCTGGGGTACGCGTTTCCATTTTTATGCAAGGCTGTGTATTTCATTGTAAAAATTGCTTTAATCCAGAGACACACGATTTTAATGGCGGAAAAGAATTTACAAGTGATACAATTGCTAGGGTTCTAGAACTAGGAGAAAAAGAGTATATTGTTGGTTTATCTATATTAGGAGGAGAACCTATGCATCCTAAAAATAGAGAAGGAACCCTTAAACTGGCACGTGCTTTTAAAGAAAAATTTCCTAATAAAACGGTGTGGGTTTGGTCAGGTTTCTTATTTGATAAAGACTTAAAAGAAGAAAAAGATTTACAATATATTGATGTATTAGTGGATGGAAGATATGTTGATGAGTTACATAACCCTCTTCTTAAATATAGAGGTAGTGAAAATCAAAGAGTGATTGATGTCCAAAAATCATTAAAAAGCAAAAAAGTTGTTTTATATGAACAAGAAAAGGAAAAAGAGCTTCAAACTGTTTGAGGCTTTTTTTATTTGTGTTAAAATAATGATGGTGGAATTATGAAATATTTTTGTAAATATGATTCTATTCTGGGAAATATTTTTCTAGTGAGTGACGGAGAAAGTTTATTAGAATTAAAAATAAGTGATGGAATAATTGATAATGGTGTAGAAAAGAAAGATTTAGAAGTATTTCAAAAAACAAGAGTTTGGTTGGATGCTTATTTTAGTGGAAAAGAACCGAAAACAAGATTACCTTTAAAATTTTGTGGAACTCCTTTTCAAAAAGAAGTATTGACAATGCTCTTAGAAATCCCTTATGGAAAAGTTTTAACTTATAAAGATTTGGCAAGTTTTATAGCCTTAAAAAGAAATGTTCCTAAAATGTCTGCACAAGCCATTGGGAATGCTGTACATCACAATTCTATTCCTATTATTGTCCCTTGTCATCGAGTTGTAGGACAAAATAAAAATTTAGTAGGATATGGTCTTGGAATGGACTTGAAAATAAAATTGTTAAAGTTAGAAAAAATGGACTTAAAAGGCTATTATTTTTATGAAAATAAAAAGAAAAAAAATATGTGGAATAGATATGGTATAATAATAAAAGTAAAGGAGATTTCGTAATATGAATTTTAATATTAATAAAGTAAAAATAATTGTAACAGTACCTATAAAAAATGTAGAAGAGGTTAGAAGTGCAATATGTGAATCCGGTGCAGGTGTAATTGGAAATTATACTCACTGTTCTATGTCAACAAAATGTATGGGGACATTTAAACCTAATGATGAGGCAAATCCTTACATTGGACAAAGAAATACTTTAGAGTTTGTAGAAGAAGAAAAATTAGAAGTTGTTTGTGATTGCAAAAGCGTAAAAGAAGTTATTCATAAATTAAGAGAAGTTCATCCTTACGAAGAACCAGCAATTGATATTATTCCTTTATTAGATGAAAGCGATTTTGAATAAAGTATGAAAAAATGGTTATTTTTATTTTTGGGATTAATAGGAATTGTTTTATTTATCTTGCAAATTTTTGTTTTTGAATACCCAGATGGCTTTACAGGGTATCTGGTATGTTTGCTTACCATTATTAGTTTTATTAAGCTTTTTCGATTATCAAAATCGTTTCGTAAGTTTTTAAAAGAGATTCTTTTATTAGGGTTTTGGGGATGATGAAAATGGAAAAATATAAAGAAGTAGAGCGAAGCATTATTAAAACTTATCGTAAAGAAATTTGGAGTCGTTTTATTAAGGCCATAAAGGATTATGAGTTGATAGAAGAAAATGATAAAATTATGGTGTGTATTAGTGGGGGAAAAGATTCATTTTTACTGGCTAAATGTATTCAAGAGATTTTACGCCATGGAAAAATTCATTTTGAAGCCAAATATGTTGTGATGAATCCTGGATACAATGAAGGAAATAAAGAGCAAATTTTAAAAAATGCCAAACTTTTAAATATTCCGATAGAAGTGTTTGATGCAGATATATTTGATTATGTGAATACTTTAAAAGAGGGAAATCCTTGTTATTTGTGTGCAAGAATGCGTAGGGGGCATTTGTATAACAAAGCCCAAGAATTAGGGTGTAATAAGATTGCTTTAGGACATCATTTCGATGATGTAATAGAAACCACTTTACTTTCTATGTTTTACGGAGCAGAAGTAAAAACAATGATGCCAAAACTACATAGTGATCATTTTAAGAACTTAGAACTTATAAGACCATTATATTTCGTGAAAGAAAATAGTATTCTTGCATGGCGAGATTTTAATCATCTTACATTTTTAAATTGTGCTTGTCGTTTTACAGAAAATTGTAGCATTCAAGATGATGGGACAAGTAAACGTCTTGAAATGAAAAAATTAATAAATGAATTTCGTAAAAAAAGTAAAGATGTGGATGAAAACATTATGAAAAGTATGGAGAATGTAAATATGCATTGTATTTTAGGTTATAGAAAAGAGGGAGAAAAACATAGTTTTTTAGATACGTATGAAAAGTAAGTGACTTTATGAAATGCAAAATCAGTTGTTTGACACAGAAAATTAATGTATAATAGAAAAAATTAGTAAGAGAGTTTTTATATGAGATTATATTATTATGGGTTTATTATGGTAATAAAAAAATTTATTTTTAGAAAAAACACTGGAGATTGCATTTGTTCTTTTGTAGAAAAAATGGGTGTTGTTTATATTAAATTTGCTCAAATGCTAGCAATGCAAAATATAGGAACTATATTTACAGAAGAGGATAGAGTAAAATTATCAAAAATTTGTGATCATATCAATCCAATTCCTTTTAAAAAAACAAATTGAAAAAGAATATGGATGCAAGATAGAAGATAAGTTTAAGAAAGTTTATGAAGAACCAGTAGGTTCGGCTTCCCTTTCCCAAGTGCATAAAGCGATATTAAAAAATGGCGATATTGTGGCAATTAAAGTAAAAAGAAAAGATGTTACCAAAAGAATGGAAAAAGATATTAAACAGATTCGAAAATTTGTACATCGTTTCGGAAAAATTATCAAGATAACGAATTATTTAGCTAGTGATGCCGTTTTAGAAATATTCTTAAGTTGGATTCAAGATGAAACCGATTTTGAAAAAGAAAAAAATAATATTTTATGTTATTATCATTTTGCAAATTCTGTAAATGGAAAAATTTTGAATACAAAAAAAATTGTAGTACCAAAAGTTTACAAAAAATTATGTACGAAAAATATAATTGTGATGGAATTTGTTTTTTCTAAAACAATTAACCAAATACGACTTACAAATCAAAATAAAGAAAGAATCAGAAATAGTTTAAATGATTATGTGGCTTTATCTTTTTATGCATTATTTCATGATATTCCAGTTATTTTTCACGGAGATCCACATGGAGGAAATATTTATATAGATAAAGAGGGAAATGTTGGATTTTTAGATATGGGGCTTATTTTTGAATTAACAAAAGAGGAAGCCAAATATGTTAGAGATTTGTTTTTGTATGCCTATACTTGCAATGTCAAAAGTCTAGTACCATTATTGTTAAAAGGAAGCGAACAAAAAGATGTAGATATGCATTCATTAGAGGATGAAATAATGAAGTGTTGTAAAAATTTTAAATCTGTGGGTGTTCCAGAGTTCTTTATGAATATGGTTTTCATTTTTACCAATTATAACATTACTGTAAATCCTATTTTTTATAAAATGTTGAAAGCATTTGTAGCTCTTTTTGGTATGAATACTTTTTTAGAAAATATGGAGTCAACCGAAGCACTACTATTTGAACAAATTGTTGACTTTTATGTATCTAGAGCAACGAGTGATATAAAAGAAATTATGGAAGAAGGAATAGCCTTTTTACCAAAATTTATAAAAAATACGATGGAAAAGGGATTCAACAAGAGTATAACAGAACAAATTGTTTCTTTAAGAGATTTAAACCATAAAGTGAACGAATCTGTTCATCATTTTGATGAAGTGTTATCTTTTTTTTGAAAAAAATAAAAATTTTTAAGATTTTGCTAATTTTCTTAAAAATGGTGAATTGGAACTTCAAAATAGGAAATTTGTCTAGCAGATTTCCTTTTTTGTGGCTTCAATTTGCCA
>CAZIDI010000087.1:0-4760 GCA_964537805.1 uncultured Muribaculaceae bacterium
GTGGTTTAAAAAAAGGCTTAAAAAAAGGCTTCAAAAAAGGTGCTTTAGAAGTGGCTAAGAAAATGATTAAAAATGGAAAAAGTATCGAAGAAATCCAAGAACTTACAGAATTACCTTTAAGTGAAATTAAAAATTTAATATCTTAGTTTATACTAGATACTTTTTTTGCCATATTTAAAATAATTCCAATAAAAATGAAATAAACAATCATATTAGATCCGCCATAAGATAAAAATGGAAGAGGAATACCCATAATAGGCATTAAGCCTAAATTCATAAAAATATTTTGAATTTGTTGAAATAGAAATAAGAATAAAAAACCATGGAGAAAACAATGATATTCAGTTTTTTTAATTCTAAAAAATTGATGAATAAAAAAACAATTCATTAGAAAATAGGAAAATAATAAAAGAATTTCACCAATAAAACCAAACATAGAAAGAAATAGGGTAAATGCAAAATCAGTAGGAAATTCGGGAACATATAATAGTTCTTTTTGAATTCCGTGTCCAAATAAACCAGCATTTCCAATAGTAATTAAAGCATTATTGAGTTGCATTCCACTACCATCTTTAAAATGAAGAAGGCGGTCCATTCGGTAAAAAAGGCTAGTTCCTAACCAATTGATTAAAACATCTTGTTTAAAAAGATAGAAATAGAAAAAACCACCACCAAGCACCAAAACGAGCAAAAAAACAATTATAAACCACCTTTTTTTAATTCCCGATACAAGTAAAACAGCCAAGAGTAAAATAAGGTACATAATAATGGCTCCTGTATCTGGCTCTAAATAAACAAGTATACTAGGGATAAACACTATCAAAACACATTTTAAAATATAAAGCCATTCTCTTTTTCTTTCTTGCAAACGAAAATCATTTGTTATTTTTGCTAAGTACAAAAGAAGAGCAATTTTCATAAACTCACTAGGTTGAAAATTAAAAAATTTAAAATGAAACCACGCTCTTGCTCCATTAATCTCACTTCCTAAAAACAAAACAAGAATTAACAAAATGTTTCCTAAAAGGTAAAAACAAAAACTATAGCGAAATAAAAATTGAATTTTTATTTTTTGCAGTAAATATAGAATTAAAAATCCTACTCCAAACCAAAGAATTTGCTTTATTAAATGACTAGTATAAATAGATTTTACAAATCGAACTTCATACATACAAAAGAAACTAGCAATCATAATGAAAACTAGGGGAATAAAAAATAATAAATTGTATTTCTTCATTATCTTTTTCATATTTTTAGTATGTAACAAAAATGGTAAAAAATCATAAAATGTAACGAGGTGTTCTATAATGAATAAAAAATTACCAAATGTCTATGCGGTTCCTATTACAAAAGAATTAAAAAACAACGAGGAAATATTTAAAAGTACCGATCACGATGTACGTAGTACTCCTATAAATAGGGAAGAAATTAATAAAATATTCAATGACAAAACGCATGTTTATAAAACAAAAGTGCAAATTACTACTAAAAGTGGTACAAAAGAAGTTAATGTTGTCGGTTTAACTAAAAATACATTATTAACCTTATCAGGAGAAGTCATCAATATAAGTGATATTTTAGGCATAAAAAAAGTGTAATATTTACACTATAAAATTTCATCAATATATTTTTTTAATTGTCTAGCATCTTTTCCAAATATAATCTTTAACTGATTATCAATTTCGACAATCCCTTTTGCCCCTAATTTTTGGATGCTATCTTTATCAACGATAGAAACGTCTTTTAAAATCACTTTAAAACGAGACATATTGCACTCAGCATTAATAATATTGTCTTTACCACCTAAGTAATTAATAAGTTTATTGGCTTCTACACTAAAATCTTTTCTCATTAATTTGATTACAATTAATGAAATAAGAACAAGTACGACTGCAATAATCAAATATTGTACCCATGTATCCATATTTTATCACCTATTAAAATTATACAACAAAAAACTATTTTTTAAAACCTTTTTGAATTTAAGAACTATTTTTAAGTATTTTCATAAATTATTAGTGAGAATACAGGAAAGGGTGAATGATATGTGTAATAAAGACAACAATGAGAATGCAAGTTGTATTGCAGAAATACTAAATGTAATTCTAGTTCTTCAACAAAATGCATGTCCAGAAAGTTGTTTAGATTCTTGCGATAGACCAATGCTTGGTGGAGGACCTAATTGTTTAATTTGTAATACTAGACCAATTATGCTATATACTTGCTGCGGAAATGGAACTCCTTGGAGTATGCCAACTACTAAAGATTCAACAGCAACTTGTACGGAGGCAAGTGCTACTTGTTCCAATGTATTTAGAGTTGAAAAAGTAGACGGAAATTGTTGTACTTGTCGTGTTCTTGCTGATAATCCAGATACAACAAGTTTAAATCCATACATAGCAACAAGTTCATTTTTCACAATTAGTTTAGATTGCATTTGTGCAATAAGATGCTTAACAGATACTTTCGTTGAATGTGTATAAAGACCATTAGGTCTTTTTCTTTTGCATTTTAATATTGATATAAACGATATAAGTTGATAGAAGGTGGATTTAGAAATCTTACATTATATTTATAAGTTCCAAGACCACTAGTTATATACATTTTACTATTCTCGTTTTCGTAATAAGAGCCATAATAATCTTGGATTCCTTCTTGTTTTAAAAGTACTCCACCAAAAGGGAAAGTAATAAGACCCTTTAAGGTATGTCCAACAAAGATTAGATTAGGATTGATTCCCTTATCGTTTAATGCATCTAAAATAATCGGCTCGTGATTTAACCATATTTTATAAATAGAAGTGGTATCTTCCGTTCTTTGATTTGCAACCTCTATATTATATTCCTTTTCAAGCAAGGAATTCGTACCGATAAAAAGGATGGGATCGTTTCCACCATAGTACAAATAATCACTTTTATTGTTTAAAATTAAGAATCCCGCACTCTCCATAATGTCATTAAAACTATTTTTATCAGCATAATCGCTATCTCCAACAACGGCATATTTTTTATATGTGGCCTCAATTTTACTTAAAATCTCTTTTAATCTATTTTTTGCTTCTTCATTTAGTTTAATATTACTATTCAATAAATCTCCTGTAAATAAAACTACATCTGGTTTTAGTTTATTAATTTGTTCTACGACTTTTTCCATATTCTTTTCATTCATACTAGTTCCATACAAAATATCTGAGAAATGTACAATTTTCATTCCGTGAAAAGAATAGGGAAGATGATTGTCAACAATAGCATATTCTTTTACTTCAAGTTGATTCGGCTCTCCAAAACGAATATAAAGATAAAAAAGTACTAAAACCAGTAACAATACTATTCCTATTTTTTTAAAAATATTTCCTTTCGTTTTTGATTCATTTTTTGTTTCCACTATTTCATTCATAGCATCACCCTAAAAAATGTAAAGCAAGAATTAATAAAACGGAAATAGAATTATGAAGCATATGGGGAATAGCAGAAGAGAAGATATTATCAGTTTCATAATAGGCTTTCGCAAAGAAGAACCCTAAAGAACCATAAGGTACTATAAATAAAAACTCGCTTAAATGGGAAAAAATGCTAGCAAATGTAAATTCATCAATAGCGGTAAGAACGTGAAGCCCTCCAAATACAATGGCTGAAAATAAAGCATAAGGAATTTCTTTTTGAAAAGATTTACGAAATCCATAACGAAAAACTAACTCTTCTAAGAATGGACCGAAGAAAACAATAATGGGAATCATACTCAAGGGTGCAGATAATAATATTTCTCTGGTTACTTGTTCATTAACAGCGATATTTCCAACTAGAGAAGAAAAGATTAAGTTAGATAACATCATCACAATTAATCCATATACCCAATAGGAAAAACCTTTATTTAAATATTTTTTAGGTTCTTTTCTAAATTCTTTCCATTGTTTAAAAATATCTTTATGTACAAACAAAAGAATTACTAAAAAAGTAAAAATATATATACTTAAATAAGACAAATTAAATACCCAAAAATTTTCACTTTGTAATGGCTTTTTTAACAAATAGGCAAATATTTTTGGACAAACTAAATAGTAAAGTAAAAATATAAAAACACTAAACAAAATTCCCTTAGTAAACTTTTTCACTTTTTCCATATTAATCTATATACCCCAAAGATTTTAATCTTTCTTTAATTTTTACTTTTGGTGCATAACCAGAAATACGATTCAAAGTCGTTGCTTCTTCCCCCTCATGATAAAAGATAGTGGCGGGAGTTCCAGAAACATTCACATATTTGTTTAGAGTTGTTGCTTCTTCACTATTTAAGTTAGTTAGATTAATTACATAGGCATTTAGATTTACTTCTTTTAAAGTACGATTAAGTTCTGGTATGTATTGCTCACAATGTGGGCATCCTGTCTGGCTAATGACTAAAATAAACGTATCTTTATTTGTTATTTTGTTTTCCAAATCACTTACTGTGATATCAATTAAATTTGTATTCTCATTTGTTTTAAATGCTAACTTGTAGACAAGTAAAATTCCTATAATAACAATAATTACAATTAAGATATAAAGAAATAAATTTTTATTTTTCATTTTTATTCACCATTTAAAATATACCATAATTTTAGGGTTATGGCAATTTAACTAAAGAATTTATGAAATAAAAAAGGAAATTGCTAATTTACGGTGTATATATAAGAGTAGAGGTGCTTAAAAATGAATTATTATGCAGAAATAGAAAATTATATAAAAAAGAATGAAGTTGGTAAAAAAGTAAGAATACTAGAA
>CAZIDI010000088.1:0-4685 GCA_964537805.1 uncultured Muribaculaceae bacterium
ATATGACACCAGATGATTTTTACAAAATAATTAATAGTGATGGTAATAACGAAATAAAAGATTGGCTTGCTAAAGTAGGTAGTGATAGAATTGATGAACTATTTGATCCATCTTTAATATTAGAAAGAGCAATAAATACTTGGAGAGCAATGGGATTTACAGAAGAATGGATTAGAAATAAATTAATCGAAATAGTTAATAAAACTGGTAAACAATAACTCAAAAAGCAAAAAATATAGGTTGTATAAAGACACACTTTTGCATTCCTATATAAAATAAGACTTTCTTAATAAAATTTAAAATTTTAAAAAACTAAAAAGTTAAACTTTTATAAAATGTATTTCTTAAAGGTTAATAATTAGACTTGTATCAGAACACAAGCAAACCATTATAAATAAAGGAAAAAATGAAAAAGTGTCTTCACTGTATTCATAGAGTAGCACTTATTCGTACTCTTGCTTTAAAACCAGATATTCTTTTACTCGATGAGCCATTTAATGCTTTAGATTATCAAAGTCGTCTTGCCATTAGTAAGGATGTATATGAAATTATCAAACAGGAAAAACAAACTGCTATTATGGTAACCCATGACATTTCAGAAGCCGTTTCGATGTCTTCAAAAGTGTATGTGTTATCTAAAAGACCTTGTACAGTTAAAAAGATATACGAAATAGAACTAGAAAATAAGAGTGACCCCATTTCTAATCGAAAAGATAAAAAATTTATGGAATATTACGATTTAATTTGGAGGGATTTAGATGTCAATGTCTAAAGAGCAAAAGAATTATTTAATCAAAATTAAGAAAAATAAAATAATGATTCTTATTATTCAAATTACAATTGTACTTCTTTTCTTAGGAATATGGCAATTTCTATCTGCAAAAAAAATCATCAATCCCTTTATCTTTTCTAGTCCTAAAAAAATTTTGGAAACCATTTTATCCTTACACCAAAATTACCAACTATTTTCCCACATTTTTACAACCGTATATGAAACATTAATTGCCTTTATTTTAGGTATATCTTTAGGCTTTATCATTGCCATTTTGCTTTATGAATTTAAAACTCTTGCTAAAATTGTAGATCCATTTTTAACTATGTTGAATTCATTGCCGAAAGTAGCTTTAGGACCCATCATTATTATATGGACCGGAGCCAATACCAAATCAATTATTACGATGGCCCTTTTGATTAATTTAATTATTAGTATTATCACCATTTACAATGGATTTCTAAATACAGATACTTATAAAATTAAATTATTAAAATCTTTTAAAGCAAATAAGTTACAAATCTTAACACAAGCGGTGATACCTGCTTCTTATAGAACGATACTATCTTCTTTAAAAATCAATATTTCTATGAGTTTAATTGGTGTTATAACAGGTGAATTTTTAGTTAGTAAAAAAGGTATAGGATACCTAATTATTTATGGAACACAAGTATTCAATTTAAATATTGTAATGAGTGGCATTATTATACTAATCTTTATATCTTTTATTTTATACGAACTCATGAACTTATTAGAAAAAAAATTACTAAAAGAAAAATAACAGACAAAATCGTTTGTTATTTTTTATATTTTATTAAAAATCACAGTCTTCTCTTTCATACTTATCTATATTTTTCTTTCTTGTTACTAAATCAATATCATACATATCACAAATAAAGTTAATAAAATGAATGGCTTTCATATTTTCGTAAAGATCTGGATTATCTGGAACATAAGCAAGTTCTTTTTGCAATCTATTGTTTTCAATATTTATAGCACCAGCTCCATTTGATATATAGGTTATCGAAGACCATATCTTTTGGTACATAAATTATTACTTCTTCTGTGCCTTTAGTATTAAATAGATTATGAGATTTTTCTGTTACGGCTAGTTTATTATAGTCTTGAGAGGATGTTATATACTTATTATTACTTTCTATTTTTAAATATTCTCCTTCAATAATTTTTATATTTTTTCTCTTATTGATCTCTATTTACAAATTTACCATCTTTTAAAATCCATTTATTATTTGGATTGTCTTCTAACAACATAAATGCTTGAAATCCATAAGATAGTAATTGTGAGATTTGTTCATCTGTTAAATCACAGGTTTCACTAGCCACTAAAGTTGCTAATCCGTGGGTGAATATCCACATTTTTACATGAAATTCTTTAAAATCTTCATTATCTTTTGTCACAAATTCTTTTGGCGTTAAACTACTTTTGACCATAAATAAAATTTGGAATAAATTACTTTCTTTTTCTTTTGCTCCTGTTCTAGTTTTAACGATGCCCAAGATTTCGTCCCTAACGGCTTATCAACTTGCTTTTTTCAAGGATTTAATTAATTGTTTTTCTGTTTCCTATCTACTCTTATTCAATATGATCTATTCATTTACTTACTGATATATATTTATATTCTACTATTTGTTATCACTTATCATTTTCTTTTTAAAAATAATGATTGATAATATCAAAATTGCAATAGTGTAACTACAGAACACAATAATATTCCTGCTACTTATTAATTCTAAATTATTATTCATAATACCTTTAATTATTGTTACTGATGATTCAAAAGGTAAATATTTGCAAATACTTCCAAAAGCACTTCCTAATACCTCTTTTGGAAAATACATTTCACTTGTAAAACATACTAATTGTACAACAATACTTGATATTCCAGATGATGATTTTTCTGTAAAAATGCTCCCTATTACTATTCCTATAGCGATAAATAATACTGCAATTAATATAGATACCAAAGTACTCCAAACAATATTTATTGTAAATGATAGTCCCATTATGATTGCAAGTATATAAAATAATATATTTTGAATCGTTATAATTGGAATAATAGAAAGCATATATCCTAAAATGTATTCGTATGATTTCATTGGACTTATTCCAAGTCTAATTAATAAAGAAGTTGCTCTATCTTTAGAAATTAGCATGGCTGTAAACAAAGTTATAAAAGAAAATCCAAATACAATTATTCCAGCAGTAAAGTTTTCTAATTTATAGCTATCATTTGGTATATCAAATTGTTGAAATATAAATAGCAAAAATAAAGGTAATACTATCGCAAATACTAAACTTAATGGATCTCTTATTAATTCTTTAAAGTTTCTTTTTGCAAAATTTAAGGTCCTCATTAAATTTCACCTCCTGTTGCAATACTAACAAAAGCATCTTCAAAATTTTTAGCATTTGATTTTTTTATTAATTCTTTTGAAGTACCAACATCAATTACTTTGCCATTTGCCATTATTCCTATCCTATCTGATAAACTTTCTGCTTCTTCCATATAATGAGTTGTTAAAATGATTGTTATTTTACCTTTTAGTTCTTCAATAATTTTCCAAAGTTCTTTTCTGGCAATAACATCTAATCCTAATGTTGGCTCATCTAAAAATAATATCTTTGGATCATTTATTAAAGATATAGCAATAGATACTTTCCTTTGCCATCCACCAGATAATGTTTTTGCTTTTTGTTTTAAAACACTTTCTAGTTTAAACATTTTTACAAGTTTATCAATTTTTTCTTTTTTATTAGATATTTGATAAACTCCTGCCATAAATTCTAGATTTTCTTTTACAGATAAATTGGGAGCAATTGCAGTTTCTTGAGGAGAAACATTTAATATTGACTTTATTTTTTGCCTATCTTTTACAATATCTAACCCTCGTATTTTTATAGAACCACTAGTGGGTAATATTAAAGTTGAAAGCATTTTAATTGTTGTTGTCTTTCCAGCACCATTTGTACCAAGTAATGCAAACAATTCACCCTCATCAACATTTAAATCAATACCATCTACTGCAATTTTTTCTTTAAATTTTTTTGTTAAATTTTTTGTTTCAATTGCTAACATTATTATTCTCTCCTTTAGGAAAAACTTTATCTGCTAAATCTTCTATTGCATCTGCCTTTAAAAGTGCTATGCCTTGTTTTTTATCACAAAGCACTATAATTGAATCTCCTGGTTTTATATCAAACATATCTCTAGCTTCTTTTGGAATTACGATTTGTCCTTTTTCTCCCACTTTACTTATTCCTACAAACTTATCTTTTTTCATTCTAACCTCCCAAGTTATACTTATTATACAATTTATACTTATTATACTTTATTAGAATAAAAAAGCAATAGTCATTTCTATAAAAACTATTACTTAAATCATCTTATTTAAATTTATCATAATTCAATATTTTTTAAATTTTGTTCTATCAAAGAATACACCATTTATCGCCAACACTCATTTTATAAAATTAATTTATAATAATTTCTATTTTCTCAAATTCGACTATATCGAATAAAAATCAAAAATTGGTGCGATTGCTAAAGGGGTTTAACACTTTTAATTAAAAAAATAAATTCATTTATATTTGATAAATAAATTATAATGCCTTTTGACTTATTTATCAATTATTTTCAAAAATTTTATTAATAGATTGTTACACGTGAAATGAAAAATTGAACTTGTAGCATTTTCTAATAATCTCTTAACACATAGTGAGTATTTTTTCCACCACCCTTTTGAATTAAAATATTATTATATATCATTTTATTTAAAATATCGGTAGCTCTTGTTTTTGATACATCTAACAAAGCTTCAACAATTTGTCTATTTATTTTATTATTTTTCTTTAGATATTCTATAATTTGTTCTTCTTGTGTTAAATTGGTTG
>CAZIDI010000089.1:0-4605 GCA_964537805.1 uncultured Muribaculaceae bacterium
ATAAAACTTATTTCTCTTAAATCAACAAACCGAGAATTTACTATTTTATTCTACTCTTAAAGTTGTCTTTTTGTTAAAAGTAGTTAAAGTTACTTGACTTTTTCTAAAATATAGTATATTATAAATAACTAATTAAAGGGGGGATTTTAAGTGAAATTGTATTATTCTCAGTTACAATTCGAATTAACTCGCAGATGTAATCAAAATTGTGCTCATTGTTGTAGAGGCGAATCACAAATTGTAGATATAAGCAAAGAAATCGTTGATGATTTTTTTGGAAAAAATGACATTTGTTGCATAGAAACTTTGCTATTTTCTGGAGGAGAACCAACCCTAAACGGTAAAATGCTAGAATATATTGTAGATAAAATAATAGAAAAAGGAATTACTGTAGATATGTTTATGTTGGGAATCAATGGTTTATCTTATAGTGAAGAACTAGTAAAAGGATTAAATAAATTACGAGATTATATTATTCAAAAAAGTGAAAGAGTAAGATATTGTCCTGGACTCCTTATGGTGTCTCAAGATCAATTTCATAAAGAAGCTGATAATGAAGTAATAGAAAAATTAAAACATTTATCTTATTTTTCTCCTATTGACAAAAATGAAATGAGAGAAGAAAATATTTTACCTTATGGTAGAGCATATGAAAATGGGCTAAGTAAACAGCAACCTGATTTAAGTGAATTAATAAATTATCAAAAAAACTATAAAATAAAAGAATATGAAGGTTCTACTTATTTAGTAATTGAATATCAATATATATCATCAAATGGTAATGTAGTAAACGATGGATGTCAATCCTACGACTTAATGGACGAATATGCATTAGGAAATGTGCAAAAACAATGCATTGAAGAAATATATATAAAAGGTCCATCAAAGAATTTGATAAGATTTTAATATATATAGCTATTTACTATAAATTCATTTTTTATTAATTTTTATAGTATTAAATGATATTAAAAATATTTGTACAAACTATTATGCTACATGCTTCATGCTACATAATAAGGGTAATACTATACCTTGTTATAGTGAAGACTTTAGTGGCTACGCCACTAGTATCGCTCATTAGATATATTTCAATACTATGACATCACATAGTATTTTTTTAATATTTATAATTGACAATACAAAACAAATTTCTGGAAATTTACTACTTTTTTACTACTTTTGAAAGATAAAATATAAGAAATTACAAAAATAAATGTGAATATCTTAAAAAAATAAAAATGGCGCAAACACTTATAAATAAAGGTTATAATGACATTTAAGAACTTATAGCAGGATAATAAAAAAATACTATATTTTTTTAAGGAGAAAAAAAGCTAAAAACACATAGTGCATTTCTCATTGGTTTAGGGAATGGATTCATGCCTTGTGGCCCCTTGCAAGCAATGCAAGTATATGCTTTATCAACTGGTTCCTTTATGAAAGGTGCACTTTCTATGTTTCTATTTTGTTTAGGAACAATTCTATTAATGCTTAGCATTGGTCTTTTATTTACGATTCTAAAAGGAAAGTGGAAAATAATAGTAAATAAAATAGCCGCTGTCTTTATTTTAATTCTATCCCTTAGTATGTTTAATTGAGGATTACTTTCTTTCAAAATAGATTTATTTCAGAATCACCAGAATGAAAGTTATGTCATTGCTCAAAAAGAAGGGGATATACAAGTAGTAGAATTTACTCTTTCAATTAACAACTATCAAGATATCATACTAGAAAAGGATATACCAGTAAAAATAATCATTCATGTTGATAAAGAAAAATTAACGGGATGTAATAACAAAATTGTAATGCAAGATTTTAATATTGAAAAAGAATTAAAAGTAGGAGAAAATAGTATTGAATTCATACCTAAAAAATTAGGAATGTTTTCTTATACTTGTTGGATGAATATGATCAAAAATAATATTCAAGTAGTAGAAAATATAGACAAATTAAGAAATTAGGTGAGAAGGTTGAAAAAAATAATTGTAAAAGTTGAGGGAATGAGTTGTTCTGCTTGTTCGAATCACGTTGAAAAATACATTAAAAAACAAAAAGGCATCTTGGATGTTTCGGTAAATCTTGTACTAGGACAAGCCCTGATTCAGTATGAAGACAATTTAGATACCAAAACCATTGCCAAGTACATTAATGCATCTGGTTATCAATATGCGGGAATTTATGAAGAAGATAGCGAAAATAAAAAAGAAAATCAAAAGTTTTATTTAATACTTCTTGGATTCTTAATGCTTTTTATTATGTATATTTCTATGGCCCATATGCTACATTTACCCGTAATTTCCTTTTTACATAAGCACAAATACCCCATAAATTATGCGCTCATTTTATGCTTGCTTACAATTCCTTATTTAATGTATGGAAAAGATATCTTAAGAAGTGGAATGAAAAACCTAATACATAAATCTCCTAATATGGACACTTTAGTTTCTCTTGGGGTACTGGCAAGTTTCCTTTATAGTTTTGTTAATATGATTCTTATTTTTTTAGGAAATAAAATGCTTGTAGAAAATTTATATTTTGAATCCGTTTGTATGATGATTGTATTAGTTAAGTTTGGAAGATTTATCGATAAAAATAGCAAAGAAAAGACCAAAGAAGCCATAAAAGATCTTGTACAAGTTACTCCCAAAAATGCTTTATTAAAAACAAAAGATGGCGAAAAAGTTGTTACCATAGATGAAGTAAAGATAGGGGACTTTTTAATAGTAAAACCGGGGATGAAAGTTGCCGTGGATGGAAGTATTGTAAAAGGAAGCGCTCATTTTGATGAATCTTTTTTGACTGGTGAATCGAAACCAACCAAAAAATCTAAGAAAGATAAAATTATGGCCGGAGCTATAGATTATGATGGAGTAGTTGAATATCAAGCCGAAAAAATTGGCCCAAACTCAACTATATCGGAAATGGTTCATTTAGTATTAGAAGCCAGCAATTCTAAAATGCCGATTGCAAGAGTAGCAGATAAAGTAAGTTTATACTTTGTTCCTATTATTTTTGGTATTGCTATTTTTACCTTTATTCTTTCTTTTCTTTTAGGAGTCTCTTTCAATGATTCTCTTATTCGAATGGTAACAGTGTTAGTTGTGGCTTGCCCTTGTAGTTTAGGTTTGGCGACCCCTCTTGGAATTGTAGTTTCTATTGGAGTTTCTGCTAAAAAAGGGATACTCATAAAGTCCAGTGAAACTTTAGAAATGGCTTCTCATATTGATACCATCGTTTTTGATAAAACCGGAACCCTTACATATGGAAAGTTAAGGGTAAGTAAACTTTATAATTATTCTTCCTATGATGATAAAACATTATTAAATCGAGTAGCAAATATCGAAATGAATTCAACACACCCTATAGCAAAGGCATTTTCAAAATACCAAATGGAGTCTTTAAAAGTTACAAACTATAAAGAAATGTCTGGAATTGGAATACAAGCGACAATTCATAAAAAAACCTACTTTTTAGGCAATCATAAAAAATTAAACACAGTAAAAAATCAACATCAAAAAGATGAAGAAAAATTAGCCAAGAATGGAAATAGCGTTATTTATATTGTAGAAGACAATAACATTATTGGATTAATTGGAGTAAAAGACACGATTAGAAAAGAATCCAAAACAACCATCAAGAAATTAAAAGAACTTGGATTAGAGGTTGTTATGCTTACTGGAGATAATGAAATAACAGCAAGGATTATTGGAAAGGAACTGGGAATAAATACCATTATGGCAAATGTGATGCCGAGTGAAAAAGCAAAATATATAGAAAAATTACAAGAGAGTGGTAAGAAAGTTCTTATGGTGGGAGATGGTATCAATGATGCGCCTTCTCTTGCTACTTCCTCGATAGGAATTAGTTTTAAAAGTAGTACAGATATAGCCACTAATTCTGCAAATGTTATTATTACCAACGATAAAATAAATCGAATTGTCAGTTTTTTAACCATTGGTAAAAAGACATTAAAAAATATAAAACAAAATTTGTTTTGGGCTTTTTTATACAATATTCTTATGATTCCAATTGCAATGGGTCTTTTACAGAATTTTGGCTTAGAAATAAATCCAATGATGGCAAGTGCATCGATGATGGTATCCAGTTTATGTGTGGTATTCAATGCTTTAAGATTAAGAAAGGTCGAAAAGGATGAGAAATAAAAGAACTCTTTGTATGACTGCCTTATTTTTGTTATGTTTCTTTTTACGGGTTGTGGAAAAGAAAACACCCTTCAAAATTATGAAGGGGGGGTAACAATTGGGCTTCTTGCTGTAAAAGATGAAAATGGGAAATTTCATATTGTCATTAACACTTGTGGTTCTTGTGGAGGCTCTCCTTATACTTATTTTGCTCAAGTAGGAAATAAAATTGAATGTCAAAATTGCGGAAATACCTTTTTAATTACAGAATTAGATCACTTGCTATCTGATGGATGTAATCCAATAGGTATTCAAGGTATAGAAGAAACAAAAGATACGTTTGTTATCACACACAAAGAAATAGAACAATATAAAGATAAATTTGAAAATTAACGAAAGGCACAATCATCGCAAATTTTTAGACTAAATTCCGTTTTTTGATAAAACATTTGAAATATAAGAC
>CAZIDI010000090.1:0-4583 GCA_964537805.1 uncultured Muribaculaceae bacterium
TTTCTTTGAAATGAGTAATAGGGTCATTATATTGCTTTTTTAAATCATCTAAATATCCAAGCTTTTGAATTGTCTTGTGTTTTATTTTGCCAAATTCGTCCCTATATCCTTGAACAAATGACAAATAAATTTTTCCATGGCTTTTGCTTTGCTTTAAAAACATAAAATCACTACCTTACAAACTAATTATAACACGATAGTCAAAGATAGACAACGTTAAAATGTAAAAAACTTGACATAATAAAACCCTTATTTTAAAAGGGCTTACTCTATATTTTAAAATGTAGCAACTGTCAAACTTCGGAAATATAAGAGAAAAAATAAATTGGAAAAATTTCGTAAGAAATTTAAGAAATAAAACTTGACAATTGCATACAATGTATTATACAATTTGATTGTCATAAAAAAGGAAAGAGACTTATATCCATAGTCCACCTGACTTGCGAGTAGCAGTAGGTAAAAGGCCAAATTAAGTGTGATTGTGCTTTTTTAGGTGGATATGAGTGTATCCACCTTTTATAATGTATGGAGGTGCATTTATATAGCAAATAATAAAAACGAATTGCCAATTAATGAACAAATTAATGTTGCAGAGTTAATGGTTATTGGGCCAAATGGAGAACAAATGGGACTAAAAAAATTGGAAGATGCTCTTACCCTTGCAAATTACGCAGGACTCGATTTGGTGTTAATGAATGCGGGTGGGAATCCAGCAGTTGCTAAAATTATGGACTACAATAAGTATAAATATGAAAAACAAAAGAAGTTAAAAGAAGCCCAAAAAAAGCAACGCGAAACCAATAAAGAAGTAAAAGAATATCGTTTGTCTGTAACGATTGATGTTCACGATTTTGATACTCGTGCTAGAAATGCGAAAGAGTATTTAGAAAAAGGGCATAAAATTAAAGGCTTAGTTCGTTTTAAAGGAAGACAAATGGCTCATACTGAACTTGGGCGTGATGTCTTATTAAAATTTGCCGATAGTCTAAGTGAATATGCTATACCTGAAACCGAACCTAAAATGGAAGGTAGAAGTATGTATATCATTTTAGCACCTAAAAAATAAAGGAAAGAAAGAAGGAAGTGTATTATGGCAAAAGGACCAAAACAAAAAACACATAAAGCAAGTAGCAAAGTATTTAAAAAACGCGCAAATGGAACCCTTTCTTATAAAAAATCAGGAGGAAACCATAAAACAAATAAAGATAGCGCAAAACAAGTTAGACAAAGAAGAAAACAAGGAACTTTAAGTAAAGGAGATACTGACAGAATTAAGTCAGTTATCTAGCAAGGAGGGTTATAAATGACAAGAGTTAAAGGCGGAAATGTTGCCAAGAATAGAAGAAGAAAAGTATTAAAACAAGCTAAAGGATATTTTGGAAGTAAACATAGACTTTTTAAAACTGCACAAGAACAAGTTTTCCATAGTGGAGAGTATGCTTATCGTGATAGAAAAGCAAACAAAAGAAACTTTAGAAAATTATGGATTACAAGAATTAATGCTGGATGCCGTGAAAATGATATTAGCTATTCTAAATTCATCAATGGACTTAATATTGCTGGTATTGAAGTCAATAGAAAAATGTTATCTGAACTTGCTATTGATGATCCAAAGGGATTTGCTAATTTAGTAAATGTAGCAAAAGAAGCATTAAAAAGTGGAAAGAAACCAGTAGAAAAAATAACTGTAAAAGAAGACAAAGCAGAAAAGAAAACGACTCCAGCAAAGAAAGCGGAGAAAAAAGAAGAAGTAAAAGAATCTTCTAAAAAAGAAACAAAAGATTATAGTAAAATGACGTTAACAGAATTAAAAGCAGTAGCAAAAGAACAAGGTATTAAAGGTTATTCTACTATGAAAAAAGACGAATTACTAAGTAATTTAAAATAAAATATCCGAAGGGGTATTTTTTTAGTTAAATTATTATTTTATTTGAGTATAATATAGAATAATTCTAAAAAAAGAGGGATAGTCTGGATTTAAAGCAAAGTTATTAAGTCTTGATGAGCGAGTACAAGAAGTTCTTTTAACAGATCCAAATGTTATTTTTACTTTAAGTGAACTATGTTACATATTGGATTTTGAAAATGGACTTATGCGAGAGTTTACTTATGTTCTACCTCATATATGTGAGTGTTTAGTGGAAATAGGGAAGTATTAAAGAAGTTAAAAAAGCCAAGCAATTAAGCTTGGTTTTCTATATAATAAGCATAGTATTCATCAAAAGTAATATCTTCATCATATATGGTTTTTGCTGCTTCTTCTCCAACGTATCTCCAATGCCAAGATTCAAAACTATAGCCAGTTAAGTACTCCTTATTTTCAGGATATCTTTCAATAAATCCAAATAAATGAGCATTTTCTTTTAGCCAAGTGTAAGCAGGAGAATCTTTAAAAGTAGAGGTAGATTGATTGTTGATTTCGAATACATCGATTGCAAGTCCAGTTTGGTGTTCAGAATGCCCTGGCCTTGCTGCTACTTTATCGGCTTCTTTTTCACCACTGCTTGCTTTTATGTTATTATACACTCTTTCTTGAGAAGCAAAATTACGATAACTTGAATTTATAATTAAAGTAAGCCCTTCTGCCTTTGCAGCATTCCACATAGATACATAAGCATCATTTGCTTCTTTTGTAATTTGGTTTCCAGAATAAGAATAAAGAATACTAATATCTGAAATATCAATTGGTTCAAAGTCTTCTGGTAATTTATAATATTTATTTACATTTAGTAAAATTCCTTTTTCTACATCTGTATCTATATCATGTTCATATACTTTATAATCACGATTTACATTTACAATTGCCACCACATCTTTTATACTTGTTTCTTCATTTTTCTTAGCGTACTCTAAATAACGATCTAAATAGTTATGAATGTAATATTTTTCTTTAATTAATTCTAAAATGGTCGTATTTTTTTCTTTTGTAAGAATACTATCTAATTTATCATTTTCTTTAAAATAATCTACTAAACTCTTGGCTTCTTCTAATGAATAGCCATGTTCAATCAATTTGTATTCATAAGTTTGTTTATACTTATAATCATTATAGAAATTTAATCCTATAATACTTCCTACAATAATCACAACTAAGAAAATAATTCCACGATATAAAACTTTCTTTTTTAACTTTAATTTGCTCATTTAAAGCCCTCTTTCTATTATTGAAACCATTATAACACAACAAAGAGGTATTTACAAAATAAGGGAGTTGTAGTATCATTTAATTATGATAGTAGGAGGTCAAAGTGGAGGATGAACAAGAACAAACAAGTACTAGAAATGTGTCCTAATTTCTATCGTATTATTAATTTTGAATATTTTGAAGAAGATATGGTTACAGAAAAATTAATTAAAATATATGAAGATTTTATTTTTAAAGCAGACATTAAAGTAGAAGAAGAAGCCAAGATGGTAAAAAAGATTGATTATGTTTTAGGAAAATATATTGATGATAATTTATTTAGAAGAAAAATGCAAAAAGAAATCTTTAATGTAAAAGTTACAAGAACTTATAAAAACAAATTACGTACAATTGTAGAAAATATTATTGCTATTTTTAACCATTATGAAGAAGATACAACAAGGAGTATTTATATAGCTAGATGGATTTAAGGGCTATAAAAACTCTTTTTTCTTTGGCATTTTATAGTATAATAGGGGAAGTGATGAATAATGTTGGAAGAAAAAAGAGTAAAAATAAAAAAGAATATAGAAAATATTTCGAATGTAAGAAATGAAATGGAAAGGCTAAGAAAAAAACAAGAAGAAAATTGGAAAAAGATAGAAGATAATCGTAGAAACATAAAAGAATTTCAATCTAAAATGCAAAGAAATATTGAAAAAATGAAAGAAACAAAGGATTTAAAGAAAAAGCATGAAAAAAATATTCGTTTTAAAAGGAAACATCGTGTTTTAAATAGAGTAAGTGGAGTACTACATATTTTTGGCTTTCCTACCTATTCTATTTCGAATAGTGTGTATGAAATTAAAAAATGTGATGAACTTATCCTTTCTTTAGAAAAAGAAAACGAAAATTATTTTAAAGAAATCCAAAAATTAGAAAGTCAAAATCTACTGTTTGAGGAAGAAAATGATGGCTTAACAGAACAAATTGTTAAGTTACAAGAGAAAATGGAAAAAGATTTAAAAGCAAATGAACTTTTAGAAAGTGAAAATTTGAAGATGTTTCCAAAAGAAGAGAAAGTACTAGAAGAGAAAAAAGAACAAGTGAGAAAAAGAGAATTAACACCAAATAAATCTTGAAAATTTTTCGATCTTGAAAATTTTTAGAATTTTGGTGTTGCAAGACCTAACAAACTATGTTATTATTATATTGTTCTTTATGGCGCTGTAGCTCAGTTGGCTAGAGCAACCGGTTCATACCCGGTAGGTCGAGAGTTCGAATCTCCCCGGCGCTACCATTGGGAAATCTGTTCGAACTATTCGAACTTTCTATAGAGGACTTGCCAAAATGTCGTTGTTATGTTATTATGAATATGTCAAGGAAACTTGCATAAAATAAAAAGGCTCTACATCTTTTGGTGGGAAGAAAAATTAGATTTTTTACACCAACTGGTGGG
>CAZIDI010000091.1:0-4525 GCA_964537805.1 uncultured Muribaculaceae bacterium
TGGGCGATTAATGATGGATTTTGCAATAGTTTAAAGATTGTAGAAAAAGATAAAAGTTTTTGGTTTTCTTATTTTGCAAATTATTTAAAAAGTAAAGAAGAATTTCGGGTTCGTGTTGGATTAATCATTTTTTTAAGTTTTTATGTAGAAGAAGAATATCTAGAAAGAATATTTTCTTTAATAGATGCAATTACGTTAAATAAATATTATGTCAATATGGGAATTGCTTGGTTATTATGCGAATGTTTTACTAAATATAGAGATATTACTTTAAATTATTTGTCAAAAAGTAAAATAAATTCATTTACTTTTAATAAAACGATTAGTAAAATAAGAGATAGTTATCGTGTATCTACTCAAGATAAAGAATATTTAAATACATTAAGAAGAAAGGAAAGAAAATGAAAAAGATAAAAATAATAGTAATGATCTTATCTTTATTGTTGATAACTGGTTGTGGAGAAAAAGAGGTTTTAGGACAACAGCAAACAGTAGAAAATATAACCTATCAAGAAACAAATAAACAGACAAACAATGTTATCATCAACTTAGAGAATGATAAAAAGATTCTTTTAGAATTGTATCCAGATGTTGCACCCATAACCGTCAAAAATTTTAAAAAGTTAGTGAGTGAAGATTTTTATAACGATATCATTTTTCATAGAGTAGTAAAAGACTTTGTCATTCAAGCCGGAGATGGAACGAGTTTAGGAAGAAGTGCTTCTACTATTAAAGGAGAATTTAGTGCAAATGGTATAGAAAATAATTTGAAACACGAAAGAGGTGTAATTTCTATGGCCAGAACTAGTGTAAAAGATAGTGCCAGTAGTCAGTTCTTTATTATGTTACAAGACAGTGCTTCTTTAGATGGCCAGTATGCGGCGTTTGGAAAAGTAATTGCTGGAATGGATGTTGTAGATGAAATTGGCAGTGTGGTTACAGATAAAAATGATAAACCACTTAAAGATATTAAAATAGAAAGTATGGAATTTATAAGGTTAGGTGAATAATATGAATAGACAAGATTTAGCAGATTTGATTTTTCCCAATATTACAAAGACAATTGAAGATTATGAAGCAATGTATCCAGAAAGAGATTTGAAAGAAAATGCCCGTGTTACGAGATTTGCTCCAAGCCCAACAGGATTTATGCACATTGGCCATATGCTTAGTTGTGTAATTGATTATGTTTTAGCCAAAAAAAGTGATGGTGTTTTTTATCTACGTAATGAAGATACCGATACTTCACGTACAGTTAAAGGTGCTGTGGAATACATTCGTGGTGTTCTTTCTCATTATCATTTAAACCCAGATGAATATGAGTATCGAGATATTTTGGAAACCAAAGGAAATTATGGACCTTATATTCAGTCTGAAAGAAAAGAAATCTATCAAACGTTTATTAAACATTTACTTGTAGAGGGGAAAGCCTATCCTTGCTTTTTAACGCAAGAAGAAATGAATGTTATAAGAGAAGGCCAAGCCCGTGATAAACGAAGAATTGGTATTTATGGAAGATACGCCAAGTATCGTGATTTACCAGTAGAAGAGGCGATAGAAAGAATTAAAAAGGGAGATGCTTTTACCATTCGTTTAAAGAGTAGCGGAGATTTTAATCGTAAGTTTAAATTTCAAGACCTTGCTAATGGAGAAATGGAACTTCCCGAAAATGATATTGATATCCCAATAATGAAAAGTAAAGATGGACTTCCAACGTACCATTTTGCTCATTTAGTAGATGATCATTTAATGCATACTACTCATGTGGTTCGTGGGCAAGAATGGATTAGTTCTATTCCAGTACATTATGAATTATTTAAGACATTTGGATTTAAAATGCCAAAGTATGTTCATATTCCTTTAATTTTAAAAAAAGATGGAGATACAATTAGAAAAATTTCAAAACGTTTAGATCCAGAAGCAAGAATGACTTACTATGAAGAAAAAGGATATCCTTATCTTGCCGTTATAGAGGCCATTATGACCATTGCCAATTCTAACTATGAAGCGTGGAGAGAAGGACATCCTGATGCTCATTTCACAGAATTTGAATTTTCTCCAAAAAAAATGAGTAGTAGTGGGGCTTTATTCGATTTAGATAAACTTGATAATATTTCAAAAAACTATATTAGTCGTCTTTCAAAAGAAGAAGTATATGAAGGAGTACTTGCTTGGAGTAAAATTTATGATTCTGAGTTTTCTAAAATATTAGAAAAGTATAAAGACTATTCGATGGCTATTTATAATATAGAAAGAGAACAAAAGAAACCTAGAAAAGATTATACGTATTATAGTGAAATTAAAGAGAAAACTTGGTATATGTATGAAGAATACTTTGCTAGTTCTAACGCCGACTTTCAAACATATGATTTAGAAGAAGTAAAAAGCATTTTAGCGCAATATAAAGAAATTTATAATGAAACAGATACACAAGAAGAGTGGTTTACACGTATTAAAGAAATGTGCGACAAATTAAACTATGCAAGTGATATGAAAGCGTATAAAAGTGATCCTACCAAATTTAAAGGAAGTGTCGTTGATGTAACCAATATTATTCGTATTGCTCTTACCACTTTTACAACGACTCCTGACTTGTATAGCATAATGCAAATTCTTGGAAAAGAAAAAATATTTGCAAGATTCGACAAAATTATTGCAAAATAGTTTTCTTTTTTTTATAATAACTACTTAAGAAAAGGAAGGTGGCTTTAAAATGGCAGAAAAGAAAAAAAATACCAATACGAAGGAAATGGAAAAGAAAATAAATAGTGAAGGAAACTCTGCCAAAAAGACACCTGTAAGTACAAAGAAAAAAGAAAATAAAGTAGTAAATGATGGATACTCTACTAAAACCACCAAACAAGTAACGACTAGTAAAAAACAAAATTCTGCAGTAAGCAAGAAAAAGCCAAGTACTTCTAAAGAAAATAAAGTCCATAAGAAAATGGAAGAGAGCATAAAAAATCCTTCTAAAAAAACAAAGGAAAATTTAAAAGAAGTAGACCAAAAGCCCCTTTTAAAAATAGATACAACTTCTGATACAAAGAAAAGTGATAAAAAATCAAACGATAAGAAAAAAATTTTTAAAAGAAAAATAGTGTCTAAAAATAAAGTTAAAGGAAAAGAAATTAAAAAAAATCCTAAAAAGAATAAAGAAACTACTGCTAAAACGGAAAAGTTAGAAAAAAGAAACCCTTTTGCAAAATTGGTTGAAAAACTAAAAAGAAAAGATAAAATAGAAAAAAAAGAGAATAAGGGAAAGAAAGTAAAAAAAGTCTTACCAAAAAAAGAAAATAAGAAAGTAAAGAGTACTAAAAAGAAAATAAATCATAAGGATAAAAAACGTAAAAAGCAAAAAAGTAAGAATTCTAATAGTAAATTACGTATGGGGTTAAAAAAAATAGGCTCTTTCTTTAAAAGAGTGGGAAGTAAAGCAAACCAAAATGCTAAAAAAGTTTTAGGGCTTGTCAAAAAGGGAGCAAGTCACTTAAAATTTAAGTCAATTAAAAAGAAAAAAATAGTAGATTCCCCTATAAAGGAAAAAGAAAACAAAGAAATAAAAGAAAAAAGTTTGGAATCTACCGATAAGAAAAACAAGAAATTAGAAATACCAGAGGAAGAATTACAAAAGAAAAATAAAAGAAAAAAGAAACGTATTAGAAGACTTATTTTTCTTTCTATATTCCTTTTAGTCTTTGCCATTCTTTTAATGATTCCTTATGGACTGGGAACCTATCATTCTGAGGCTTCTAACAGGATTTTGGATGTTCCAAAATTTGTAAAATTAAAAGAGGAGTGTTGTTCTTATAATGCTACTTTTAGTACACTTAGAAGTACTTGGTCCTTACAAAAAGATTTAGAGGAAATGATTAAGAACTATGATGTATTAGATTGTGATGGAAAAACATATTATTATAATCCAACGGAAAATTATACCATTACGGAATATGGAATTCATAAAGGCATTCTATTTAATGAAGTTTATATAAATTATGGAGCTGGAAATTCTTGCGATATTGATACTAAGTTTAAGAAATTAGAGCTTTTAGCAGAACGATTTACCTTAGAGGATGCAATTAAAGATGGTAACTACGTGATGGATGGAGATAAAATATACAATGAAGAAGTATATGATAAATTTATGGCTAATGTGAAAAAGCAAACACCAAGTACTTTAAGAATTGTAACATCTACGGAAGATGGCGATGTTATCATTACAGATTTAGAGTATTTAAAAGGTGGGAAGTATCGCGTTTCTTATGATGGAACAAGAGATCGGAATTCTAAAAATCATAATAGTATTATTGCTTATAAATTTGACCATTTAAAAGTTTATAAAAATAAGCTGTATGCTTATAACGGAGATAAGTTAAAAACAAAAAATGCTAAAAAGTATGAGGCTTATTATTTATTAACTTTACCAAAGGAATAATTCATTTAAAGTAAGAATTATTTCTTTTTTTAATAAACTTCGCAAATTTTTAGACTAAATTCCGTTTTTTGATAAAACATTTGAAATATAAGA
>CAZIDI010000092.1:0-4521 GCA_964537805.1 uncultured Muribaculaceae bacterium
CCTCTCACTTGAGTAGAAAGAGAGGTGCAGTCGAGACTTGTCTACTCGACAATAATATGAAAAATAATAAGGGATTTACATTAATTGAATTAATCGCCACGATTGGGATTATGATTTTAATTGGTCTTGTAATTGTGAATAATATGACAGGGATTTTAAGTAAACAAAATGATGAAGAATATAATAGCTTTAAAAAGAAACTAGAGGATGGGGCATGCATTTATGCAGAAACAAGATGGGATGATGCTACCAGGCAAAGTTGTAAATCGAGTGGAACTTGTACAATTTCTGTTGATACCTTGATTAAAACCGGTTTGATTGATGAAGATTTAAAAGATCCAAATACTGGAAATGTAGTGGACAAGAATAAAATGGTATCTGTAAAATGGATTAATAATGTAAAAACTTGTGAATGGAATGGATAGTGAGAAAATGAAAGAAGAAATATTACGTGTTTTAGAAAATGTTCACGAAGCCAAAGAAGCAATGGAAATTAATGATTTATTAGGTTTGAAAACACCAGAAGAGTATCGTGAAGTAGAAGAGGCTTTAGAAGAATTAGTAGCAGAATTTGTGGTTTATAAAACAAAAAAAGAACGTTACATTTTGGTAAAGAATTGCCCAAGTATTAAAATTGGCCGTTTAACAGTGAATAAAAAAAGGTATGGGTTTGTTATACTAGAACGTGAAGACGATTTATATATTGCAAGTGATAACTTAAATGGGGCTATTCACGATGATGTAGTTTTAGCAGAGATTATTCGTAATGGAGTTAAAAAAGAAGGACGAGTTCTTAAAATTTTAAAAAGAGAAATTAGTGATATGGTGGGAGAAATTGTTGTCAAAGACAATCAAATGCAAGTTGACTTAGATGATGACAAAAAAGATTTAGAACTTGTTTTAAAAAAGGAAAGTTTAGTAAATTGCGTACCAGGCCATAAAGTAGTGGTTCGTCTAGATAAAGAATTAGGGAAGAAAAAATATTTAGCAAGTGTTATTCGCATTTTAGGACATAAAGATGATCCGGGTGTTGATATTTTATCTATTGCTTATAAATATGGAATTGAGACAGAATTTAGTAAAGAAGTAGAAGAAGAACTAGATACAATCCCAACTGAGGTTAGAGAAGAAGAGTTAAAAAACCGAGTTGACTTAACGAACCAAATGATTTTCACGATAGATGGTTCTCATACTAAAGATATCGATGATGCTATTAGCCTAGAGATGGAAGGAAACTTGTATGTTTTAGGAGTGCATATAGCAGATGTTTCCCATTATGTTAAGGAAAACACAGCCCTTGGAGATACGGCAATGATGCGAGGAACTTCTTGTTATCTTGCAGATACTGTAATTCCAATGATTCCCCATAAGTTATCTAACGGAATCTGTTCCTTAAATGAAGGTGTTGTTCGTTTAACCATGAGTTGTGTTATGAAAATTGATGGCCGTGGGAAAGTAGTAAGTTATGATATTTTTCCAAGTTATATTAAAAGCCGTAAGAAAATGACTTATGAAGCTGTTAATGATATTTTAATGCGAGATATAGTAGCACCAGATTATGAAGAGTTTGCTTCCACTTTAAAGAAAATGAATGAACTTGCCCATATTTTGCGAAAAGAAAAAATGAGTCGTGGGTATATTGATTTTGATATAGATGAGGCAGAAGTCGTACAAGATGAAGAGGGGCATGCTATTGATATTGTCAAAAGAGAACGTGAAGATGGAGAAATGTTAATTGAAGACTTTATGATTGCAGCCAATGAAACTGTGGCTAGTCATATTTACAATATGGATTTACCTTTTATTTATCGTGTCCATGGTACACCGAATAGTGAAAAAATTGATGATTTTGTGAATTTAGTAAAACTTTTAGGATATGAGTTAGAAACAAAGGTAACAGATTTAACCCCAATTACGATGCAAAAACTATTAAAGGAACTTGCAGGAGTAGAAGAATTTAGTATATTATCTAGTTTACTTTTACGTAGTATGAAAAAGGCTGAATATAGTAAAGATAATATTGGTCATTTTGGATTAGGAAGTAAAGCCTATACTCATTTTACAAGCCCTATAAGAAGATTTCCAGATTTAACAGTGCATCGATTACTAAAAAAATATTTAGTTGAAAAAGATTTATCAATGTCTACAATTAGTTACTATGATAATGCTTTAGTAGAAATTGCTGAACATTCTAGCGAAAAAGAAGTGGGTAGTGTAAATGCAGAACGTGATGTTCTTGATATGAAAATGGCAGAATATATGGAAAGTCATATTGGAGAAATTTATGATGGTATGATTTCTACGGTTACGAACTTTGGATTCTTTGTAGAACTTCCTAATTTAGTAGAAGGACTTGTTCACGTCAGTACCTTAAAAGGAGATTTTTATAACTATATACCAGAGAAACTTGCTTTAATTGGTAACAATACCAAAAAGCAATATCGAATTGGAGATATGTTAAAGGTAAAAGTTGTTTCTGCTTCTAAAGAAACTGCGATGATTGACTTTGAAATTGTGGAAGGTGAGAAACAAGATGGAAATCAAGAATAAAAAAGCCTACTTTGATTACTATATTGAAAGTGAAATAGAAGCTGGGATTGCTTTAGTTGGAACAGAAATTAAAAGTGTAAGAAAAGGCTCTGCTCAATTAAAAGATAGTTATGTTGTCATAAAAAATAGTGAGGCTTATATCTTAAATATGTATATTGCTAAATACGAAGAAGGAAATATTTTTAATCACGATGAATTAAGAACAAGAAAACTTTTGCTTCATAAAAAAGAAATTAAAAAATTAAAAGAAGCATCTATGCAAGAACGCTATAGTTTAATTCCACTTAAAATGTACATAAAACGTGGACACGCGAAAGTTTTAATTGGAGTTGCTAAGGGTAAAAAAATGTACGATAAACGAGAGGCAATTAAAAAACGTGATGAGGAGCGTGAATCGAAAAAGTATATTTAATTCTTTTTAAGGTTTTTTATGCTATAATGATAATAGGTGGTACAAGTGAAGAAGTCAAAAAGAAAAAAACAAAAACAAAGAGTTATTCTTTTTTCTATACTAGGAATTTTATTAGTCGTTGGTATTGTTGTTACCTTTCCTGTTTTTTATAAACAATACAAAGTAGAGAAAGAAACAGAGCCTGTAAAAGAAGAAACACCTAAATTACAAATTATCGATTTAGATAGTAATACAAGACCTATTGCAGTAATGATAAATAATATTGGACTTGCAAGAACAGTACAATCTGGACTTCAAGATGCTTATATTGTCTATGAAATGATTGTAGAAGGTGGCCTTACTAGGTTAATGGCTGTCTATAAAGATGCGGATACGGCAAGAATTGGAAGTGTCCGTAGTTCTAGACATTATTATTTGGATTATGCTTTAGAAAATGATGCGATATATGTCCATTGGGGTTATAGTGAATATGCAATGAGCGACATTTCTAAATTACATATTAATAATTTAAATGGCCTTGTTTATGGAAATAAATATTTTTGGAAAGACAATACTTTGAAAGTAGCAACAGAGCATAGAGCATTTACGAGTATGGAATTAATTAAAGAAGGAGTCGAAAAACTAGGGTATCGTACAACTACTGATGAAAAGCCTCTTTTAAATTATAGTGTAGAAGAAATCGATTTAAGCAGTAGAGAGGATGCAATCCCTGCCGAAAATATAAGCATTACGTATTCTCGAAGTATGGTTACTTCTTATGAGTATGATAGTGAAGCCAAAAACTATAAAAGGAATGTAAATGGTGAAGCACATATAGATTACGCTACTAATGAACAAAATACAGCGAAAAATATCATTACCTATCAAGTGAAAAATACCACAATTTCTGGAGATGTAAAAGGTAGACAAGATTTAGATAATATCGGATCTGGTACAGGATATTATATTAGTAATGGTTATGCAGTTCCTATTTCTTGGTCAAAGAAAAGTCGAAGTGCGAAAACTATATATCAGTTAAAAGATGGAATAGAACTTAAAGTAAATGATGGAAATACTTATATTCAAATTCAACCTGTTGGAGGTGCTTTAACCATCTCATAATAATTTCAGTCTTACATATATATTAAATAAGGAGAGGAAAAAATATGCAAACTTTTATTGATTTTTTAGTAAATAATTATTTATGGTTTATTATTATTGCTTTAATTTTAGTATTTGCTTTAATTGGCTATTTAGTAGATACGAGCGAGAAAGCAAAAGCCCAAGAGAATTTAGAAAATGAAGAATTGAAAGAAGCAAGTGTAGAGGAGCCTATTAAGAATGCAGAACCATTGGAAAGTTTAAATATGGATATAGGTAAAGGCATTCAAGAGTTAGAAAAAGAGGCAATTCCTATACCAAAGACAGTGGAAACTCCAACAGAAGAAAATGCTACTCAAGTACAACCTACAGAAGAAACTACAGAAGTATTAGAAGATTTATAGTGTTCTTCTTTTTTTTATACAAAATAATTGTACAATATGTACAATTATGTGTTATACTGAATTTAGAAAATAGAG
>CAZIDI010000093.1:0-4484 GCA_964537805.1 uncultured Muribaculaceae bacterium
ATCATAACTAAAACTCTTTTTATATGATGTCTACTCTATAGGGTGCATTTCAGTAAGTATCCTCTTATTTTATGTATAAATCAATATTCGTTCTTTTTTGCGCATTTTCTTTGCTATCTTAAAAAAAAGAGGTGAGCAATGTGAAAGTCAAAGTATTTGATGAATCTCACGAAAAAGATTTGGAAAAATCGATAAATGCTTTTCTGAGTACAACAAACAGTGATATAATAGACATTAAGTACAACGTGGCTATTGCTGTTTGTGGAGAAGAACAAATTTATTGTTTTTCTGCACTTATTGTATATAGTCCAAAAGAATGAGTGGTTCTATGAAAAAAAGTTCGTTTATTGAAGGTACAATCATTGCAACAATTGCAATTGTCATTACAAAAATTATGGGAATGCTTTACGTGATTCCTTTTTATGCAATGGTTGGTACTTCTGGTAGTGCTTTATATGCTTATGGATATAATATCTATGTTATTTTTTTAGATATTTCAACAGCGGGGCTTCCACTAGCACTAAGTAAAATTATCAAAGAATATAATACTTTAAATAAGCAAGATGCTAAAAAAAGGGCTTTTTCGATAGGCCTTAAAATCGTAAGCGTTATTTCCATTATTATCTTTCTTATTTTAATGTTTTTTGCAAAACCAATTGCTTCTATGATTTTAGGTGATTTAACAGGTGGAACCACGATAGAAGAAGTAACCTTTGTTATTCGGATGACTTCTTTTGCTATTCTAATTGTTCCCTATTTAAGTATTACAAGAGGATACTTACAAGGACACAATATTATTGGAATTTCTTCGGTAAGCCAAGTATTAGAACAAGTATTTCGAATTGTAACAATTTTAGGTGGTTGTTATCTTGCACTTTATTTATTTAAAATTCCTATGAAGTATGCCATTGGTATTGCGGTATTTGGAGCAAGCGTAGGAGGGTTTGTTGCTATTTTATATTTGATTTTAAAAATACACAAACATAAAAAAGAACTCGGCCTTACAAAAATAAAGGAAAAAGATGAAATTAGCAATCAAGAAATTGGTCGTAAGATTATTTCCTATGCTATACCATTTATTATTATCACAGTAGTTTTTTCCATTAATAACTTTTTAGATATGGTAATGATTTTACGAACTTTAGAATTTTTGGGTTTAGAAACAACTCAAATTGAATTTGCAACAACGGCGATTACAACGTGGTCTACAAAAATTAGTATGATTGTAAATTCGGTAGCAACTGGAATGGTAACCAGTCTAATTCCTACTATTGTAGGGGCTTATACTTTAAAAAAATGGGATGAAGTAAATAGCAAATTTAACAAAGCCTTACAACTGATTTTAATTATTTGTCTTCCTATGTGTGTAGGTTTATCTATGCTTTCTAAAAGTGTTTGGAGTGTATTTTACGGGTTTAACGAAATAGGAGCTTTAATTTTCTCTATGCAAATATTAGTTTCCTTATTCTATAACTTATTTTTAGTTACCAATTCTGCTATGCATGGTTTAAACAAATCCAAAGTAGTTTATAAAAGTGTTATCATTGGACTTACGACAAATGTTTTACTAAATATTCCTCTAATGGTTTTATTTTATAAGTTAGGACTTGCTCCATACTTAGGGGCAATCTTAGCAACTGCAACTGGCTATATTCTAGCCTTTACCTTATCTTTAAAAAGATTAAAAAAGGAACACGGATTACATTATAAAGAAACATTTATAATGGGAAGGAAACTACTTATTCCAACTCTTGCAATGTTTGTAGTCGTTTTCTTACTGAAACTAGTAATTCCTATTCAGTATGCAAGTAAGCTATCTTGCTGCCTTTATATCGGAATCATTAGTGTAGTAGGGGCAATTGTTTATTTATTGATTTCTTATAAAATGGGATTACTTACCAAAGTATTTGGGAAATCTACAATAAATAAAGTAATAAAAAAACTTACCTTTAATAAGGTGAGTTTAGATTAAAGCATATACATATTGGTTGTGTTATCATAGTTTTCTGTGGATACAATTCCTTTAGATTCTAATTTGCTAACACGGGCATCCAGGCGATTGATTTGACGTTCTATTTTAGCAAGACGTGATTCTAAATCACTCATATAATCTCCACCTATGTTTTGATTAGTGTAGTTTGAGGGGATTGGTCCTGAATAAAAACTTTGACTGGCTTGAGCACCACCATATGTAGGCATTCCTCCTTGGAATCCACTATTCATAGGCATATTAGGAGTACCCATATAACTAGATTGTGAGAAATTTGCCTCGTTAAAAAAGGCATTACGGTCTTTTTTCATAAAAACACTTCCTTATGTTCCTATTATATGAGAATAGTTAGAAAGTAGTGATAAACTTGCGATTAAGAAATGTAAAAAATGCAAAACAAATTATAGAAGAATGTGAATACGTTATACAAAAACCTCAAGAGTTAAAAGGAAAATATGGAAGCCTTTTTCAAAATGAAAACCCCATTCATATTGAAATTGGCATGGGGAAAGGAAAATTTATACACGAAATGGCCAAGTTACACCCAAATATCAATTTTATTGGTATAGAAAAGTATGAGAGTGTTCTTGTTCGTGCTGTAGAAAAAGTAAACGTAGAACCACTTTCTAACTTACGTTTAATGTGCATAGATGCTTTAGCATTAGAAAATATTTTTGCTCATGAAATTTCTTGTATTTATTTAAATTTTTCTGACCCTTGGCCAAAAAATAGGCACGCCAAGAGAAGACTAACAAGTCCTATATTCTTAGATATCTATGAAAACTTGTTTGTGGAGGAAAAACGGATAATTCAAAAAACGGATAATTTGATTTTATTTGCAAGTAGCCTAAAAAATTTAAATAATTATGGTTATAAGTTTGAAGAAGTATCCCTAGACTTAGTAAATACAACTATACCAAATGTCGAAACCGAATACGAAACGAAATTTAAAAAGAAAGGCATCAAAATTAATTATTTAAAAGCATGGAAGAAGTAGTAGTTGTAAACTTTTAAGCACAATTCTTGTTCTAATGGTAAGAAAATATTATAATAAATAAAAGGAATGTATGATTATGAGCAAACGATATAAAAAAGTATTTGATATTATCTATAAAGGAAAAAATTTTACAATATTTGTAGATGAATACCATCGTTTTACTTTTTAGAAAAAAATAGTAATGGAGAATATATTTACCCCACAATAGAAGATTATAATGCTTTACATCAAATGTATAATAAACAAGATCCTTTTGTTATGCACAATGTAAAAGAATATACATTTAAAGAAAAAGTAAAAGTGGAGGCTCTCCTTTTAGCTGTATCTGTTTCTCTATCTTCTTGTGGTATAGAAAAAGAAAAACCACAAGAAGAACCACTACTGCTAGAAAGTAGTAAAGAAATAGAAACTTCTAATTTGGAAACAACTAAAAAAATAGAAATTGATAATTGGGAGTTAGAAGTTGGGGAAGAAGAAATTGTTGTAGCGGATGATTCAACAAAGAATTCACAATATATTGCCATTAAATTTCTTGATGAACTAGATGAATATTTTAAAAGCCTAGCCCATAATCTTGCTGTTGCTATTTATGAAAACAATCCCGATGCTGATTTAAGAGTATACTATTACCATTTAAAAAATCTAGAAGCAGAAGCAATGAGTGAAGAAGAATACGAAGAGAAGTTTCAAGACTATTCCGGTGCCACATACAATTCAAAAGAAAATAAATTCTATTTATAAAGAGGGAAAAAGTGAAGAAACTTTCTATCACGAAATGGCTCATTCAGTTTACTCTTTTTCTATAGAAATCGATAATCAAGTCTATTATCGTAGAACTACTTCCTTTAGTGCTTTAGATGAATCCTTCACTAATAAAATTGTAAATTTTATAATGCCTACAAATTCTTATGAAAATATTGAAATTGTTATGGATTATTTGCTTACATTTACTGAGTATGACTTTAATCGTTATAACGAAGAGGGACCAGGTTATGTTCTTTATGATATTCAAAAGCAATATCCAAACATCGATGTCTTTTATATTAACGATTGCTTAAATTCGATGAAAATAAGTTCTGTTTCCTTCGGAGAAAATATTAAGGTAGAAGAAAGTCAGGAACTATTAGATGAACTTTTCTATTTATGTAAGGAAAAAGTAAATGCAGATAGAACAGACATTTATAAACCATTCTTAGATTTTGCTAATTTATTTCCAGATAATGAAGAACTTTTCAATACATATTTTGAAGAATATAACGCTTACTTAGAAACTTTAAATTTGGATATTATAAGTACAGAAGAATTAGAGAAAATGGTAGCACCATACGAAAATGTGGAAGGATTTTTGTATAGTGAAGACACATTATATCTATGTAAAAAAAACGGAGAAGAAAGTATTTATGATGTCATAACACTGGATGGAGAAGAAAAGGAAGGAATATTACACAATGGAGTTCGTTTTTCAGCCAATTTTAGAAATTAATTCTGAATTTTTAA
>CAZIDI010000094.1:0-4098 GCA_964537805.1 uncultured Muribaculaceae bacterium
CAATAAAACATAAAATGAATTGGTGAAATCTATGACATTTTTTACAGGTTTTTTAATCGGTGTTGTAAGCCTTATTCCAGGCATTAGTGGAGGTACTATTTTAGTTTTAATGAAAAAATATGAGGAAGTATCTAACGCTATTGCCCATTTTAATCAAAAAGAAAATAAACTATTTTTACTTATTTTAGTTTTAGGGATTCTTTTAGGAACTATTACCTTTGCCAGAATTATTGAACTTCTCTTTTATTTTGCCCCTAATGCTACTTTTATTTTGTTTAGCGGTTTCGTTTTATTTTCAATACCAGATTTAATCAAAAATGAAAAAATAAAACCTAATCTTTTATGGTTTTTTTTAGGAGCGCTCATTATTTATTTTTTATCAACTGTTAGTATAAACACTCCTCCTGTCATTGTAGAATATCCAAAACTTACGCTACTATTTTTACTATTCTTTTCCTTATATGGAATGATTGATGGCTTTTTTACCATACTTCCTGGGATTTCTGGATCTATGATAATGATGATTTTAGGACCATACTTTTTATATAAGTCTTATTTAGCTAATTTAAGTATTCATAACCTTGTTTTTATTCTTCCATTACTTTGTTATTTTCTAGGTGATATTTTTGGCATTTATTTGGGAAGTAAAGTATCTTTATATTTTTTAAAGAAACATCGTAAAGTATTTATGAGTTTTATTTTAGGTATGGTAATGATGAGTGCTCTTGTTTTACTTCCAATTGTTTCTTTTACTTTTCATCATTTTATTTTTTATAGTATTATTCTTCTTATTAGTTTTCTTATATGCCAATTACTAAACTTGATTAAATAATACATGTTACTTTAAAACTTTTTATATTGCTAATATCTGGTTTCCATTCACTTACATTCCAAATAATATCTGCAGTATCTCCACAAGTTGCTTCTATTTTAGCATAACCGCCATTATCAAAATCGTTTATCTTAAGCACAGTATCTACTTTTTCTCCATCTAATGTCATTGAAAGTTGTATATTATTTAAATTTACCTCTGGTATTACTCCTTTTAGAACATTAAATTCCTTTTTTTCTTCATATAAAGCAAATGTTTTATAAAGAGTAATTCCCCCAATTAAAAGTATTAATCCTACTACACTTCCTATTATTATTCTTTTTTGATTTTTGTTTTTCGTAAACTTCTCTAACTTTCCTGGGTTTCTATTTAATGTACCCCCCCCCCCAGGTTGTTTCCTGAAGTTGGAAGGTTTATTCTTTTCTTTTTCATTTTTACTCCTCCATCTATTGTTACATTGACAAGGGTTGCTGTACTAGCACTGGTTTTATCACTACCATTGTTTTTTATATTGGCTGTATAATAAGCATAAGTTCCTCCAATTAACATTACTAGGGCTGCTATTACAATTGCAAATGAGATTGTTAGTTTTACTTTTTGCTCTTTTGATAACTCTTTTACTTTTTTCATTCCTATTCTCCTATCTTTTTTTATTATTATACCCCCCCCCCGAAATCTTTTTCAATTAAAAAAACACTTTGACTAAAAAAACACTTTTTTGTCAATCAAGTGTCTTTCTTTTCTTCTTATGGATGATTCACATGGAAAGTCGTACTAGAAACAAGGCCATTATCACTTACAGCGGAACATGTAACATCATAAGACCCACTTTTTTTACTTATAGTAGGATTGCAACTAATACTACCTTCAAAAATTCCAAAATCAACATCTACATTATTTTTAAATTCATAATCTTCATTTCCTAAAACTAAATTTTCTGAACGATTTTGAATGCTAGGAGGTACAAAATTCACTAAATCCACTTTTTTTGTACTTATATTTTCAGATAAATTACCTACTTTATCTTGAACACATATATAATAAATTTTATTAGTAACTGGAACTTCAAAATAATTATCTTCATAATCAACATAACTTGCATTCGTGCAATCTGGATCTTCTCCTACATAGTATCCAGCAATTCCTGAACCATTTGTATCTGAAACTGTCACTTTTAAAGTATTTTCTTTATCTACTAAAGCATTTTTTAAAGATACTTTTATTTCATCTTCATATATAATCGGATTTTGTTTATCTATTTTAACTGTTGTTTCTGCATAATAAACGGTATTATCCTTTAAAATAACTTCTACATAATATGTAGTTTCTACAATTTGAGCAACATCTACGTAATATTTATTTTTATTAAAAAAATCTTCTTCACTTAAAATTTCTCTCTCTTCTTTAAAAGCATTAGTTTCCCAAATAATTTTTTTAACCTCATTCTTTGGCACTTCTAAATCTTTAAAATAAACTTCTAAAAGAACATTTTCGTTTGTCCATACATCAGTAGTTCTAAAAAAACTACTTTCATTAATAACATTAATCCCTAAATGCATATTGGTTTGTAAAATATTATCATTATTACATTCTTTTTCATCTGTTAAAGTACCATATAAATTATTATTTTCATTGTGAATTTGAACAATGAAACAATTTAAAGGTTCATTTGTTATTGGATTAATAATGTTATCATACTTATCGTCTGCAGAAAGATAACCTGTTTTTACTAAATTTCCTACATTAGTAAACAAAAAACCAGTATCACTTGCATATTCTGCAGCTTTTAACTCAATTAAACTTTTTTTACTTTCATAATTTGAAGCCTTAATTCTATCCGAAACAGTATTTATGCTAATAGTTCCTAGAGTTATAATAATTGCTAAGATAGTAATAGAGGCTAATAACTCTACAATTGTAAAACCACTTTTCTTCATAGAACACTCTCTATTCTTTAATAAATTATAATTCATATTTTATGAATAAACAAGAAAAAATTGCAAAAAATTGCAAATCGCAAATAAAACTAAAAAAAAAGAAAATTACTATTTTAATTTTCCTTTTAATTTTATTTCTATTTCTAAATTACATACAGCTAGTATCTTTAAGAATGTTTCTAAAGGGATTTTATTCGTATTTGTTTCATACCTAGAATATTGTTGTTGACTGATTCCTATTAATCTTGCAAGTTCTGTTTGATTATACCCACAACTCTTTCGTAATGTTTTTAAATTGATCATATAGCAAGGACGATACGGAAAGAATAATTACGACTCGCAGCACCAGTACTGAGATTGAAAACGAATACTCCGGCACCGAGACCAATGTCGTACCAACCACCACGTGCGAACCAAGGGTAATAAGAATTGACGAACCAACCTTCATCTTTGTACCAAGAGCTAATTTGCCTTGTTTTTGAACCATATTTTGCATCTCCAAATGGCCAAAACTCGGCTGTTGCATCTCCTAATATGCGATATTGATATGTTGTAGCAGTAGAATTTGTGTTGTATGTAGCACGATATTTAGCTTCCATATCTGTTCCTAGCCCGCTTGATCCAGCACTCGTATTACCTCTGACTCCCATTACATATTCCCAAGCCCACCACTCATGTCATAGATTCCTGTATAGTTTCCTGTCGTACTTGCTACTTGAGATAATGGATTTTTGTAATTAATTGTATACGTTCCATCAACTCCTAATTCTGTACTTTCATAATCTTTATATGCAGCATATCCTGTAGTTGGTTCTGCAACACTTGCATAACCTGTTATAAATGCACTATTGTTATTGATTCTTACACTGCTTGCACTTCCGTAGGCACTATGTTGTAAGTAGGCTACTGCTCCCCACTCCGTATTCTCCATCATATGAGAGTCCATTTCTCTTTGGTAATTGTAACTTGTATTAAAAGCATTTCCTACGGTTATATTTCTCCAACTGTAAACATTTGGCTTAATCTCTACTTTACTTGAATCATTACTACTTACTTCAACAGCAGTTGTATCCGTTGCTTCTTTGTATCCTGTTTCAAACTTTCCTACCCATAAACCATTCGTTCCCATGGTGATGAAGGCTGGTGGTGTCATATAGTCTCCTACTTCACAATTACCACTTTCTCCACTTGTCATTGGAGTGGTACATTCTCCTTCATTTGCATCATTTGTATTGGTAAGGCCAAACTTAATGGGAATTGTATGTACTTTACTTGTATCTGTACTTGAGGTGCCACTATAGGTTCCTAAATCCCATAATTGATAACTAT
>CAZIDI010000095.1:0-4063 GCA_964537805.1 uncultured Muribaculaceae bacterium
TCGTTTATTTTATCGGTTACTTTTAAGTGATATTTTTCTTTCATTGCTGCTATAAAATCTTTATAAGATTCACTATTACGATTTAATTGCTTATACCAATAAGAATTTTGTTTTAAATAGGCAGCCATTTTTTTATCTTCATTTAATTTTTGTTGTAACAATATTTCCATTTTTAATCCTCGAATATTTTATTAATTGGTCTTGGGTTCACCGTTTCTGCTGCTACTTCTGCCCCAGCGGTAGATGTTCCTTTACTTGTTAGCTCTTGCACAATTCCTAATGCTTTTTGGGCAGTCCCAATATGTTCTTGAATAGAAGACAAATCAATATTTTTAATTTTATCCGTTATAGATTTAAAATTATAACTATTCGTATTTGGGTTTGTACGTTGAAAATAATCTTGCCAAGCACTTTCATTTTCTCCGTAAATATCATAAATTTCATAGAATTTCTGCCAAGTTGCTTCCCCACTTTTAATGTAATGCACAAGTTCTGGATGCATTTTAGCAAAATTCTTAAATTCTTCTTTTGTAGCCATTAAAAATCACCTACTACATTGTATGCAATTCGGTGATTTCTAACACGATTTATCTATTTCAAACTTGTTTGGATTCTACCACTATATCTTGTGGGGTTTCTTTTTGGAAAATGTCTTCTTCCTTCAATTGAAGTTCAGTAGCAACATAATTTATAATACAATTCTTTCCATAAAAAGCAAAAGTTTCTTTATCTTCATTTAATAATTCCATATTTGCTCCTAAAAGTAACAGCATCTTGGTAATCGTATAATTTATATTACTCTAACACAGTAAGGGCATCTTTTAAAGATATATTCATGCGTTTGGAAAGTTCTTTTGCTGTTTCTTTTACATTGGGTTTTATTAAAATATTCATTGCTTCATAAGTATAACATTCCCAGTTTCTTTCCATTAACTATCCCTCCCATTTCATCTATACTACCATCTTTATAACTTAAAGTCATCTAGAAAATCTGCCATGGTAAACTCTTTTACTTTTGGGGGTTCTATCTTTTCCTCATTATCATTCTTTTCACTAATGCTTGCTTTTGTTTCTTTTTTTAAATAACTTAAAAGTTCACATTTTTTATGAATCGCATCAATTTTATTTTTTGTAATAGCTGAACCAGTGCTTGCTAAATCCATAATGGCTATTTCACTATTTTTAATCTCTATAATTTCACTATCGGATTTTAATAAAACTATATTTTTTGTAACAGTATCCATTGCTTTTATAATTTCATAATTTACCGATTTCACTTTTTTAATAACTGAATTTCCTCGTTTTGCACGTCCCGTTTCTTCTAATTCGGTTATTTTAATTCTTTTGGCTGTTTTATGATTGGTAAATAAGTTCAGGTATTCTGTATCTTGATAAGAAAACGCAGATACAACCGTACTTTCTTTCAAGTTCATACCTTTAACTCCAGAAGATTTTACACCTGTTAAAGGAATTTCACTTTCCTTAAATTTCACATAATAACCATTACTACTTACTAAAACCACATTTTCTTTTGCCAAGAAAACATCCACAACTGTATCTTGTTCTTTTAATTTAATAGCAGTCATTGGTTTTGATGCTCTTGTCACAATATAATCTTTTAAACAACTTTTCTTCACCATTCCATTTTTCGTTACGGAAATGATTTTTGCTTCTTGATTATCCAATACCATCGAAGTAATGGCTTGTTCCTCTGTTCCCATCATGACAATATTATTAATATGTTTTCCAAGTTCTTTCCACTTGGCTTCTGGTATTTTATGGACTGGAATATATAAATAATTCCCTAAATTGGTAAAGACTAAAATCGTATCTAAAGTGGTTACTTCATATAATCCTGTTACAAAATCTCCTGGTTTTAAAGTGGTTTCTTCTTCGCCACGTGATGCATAGGATTTTGCACTCACACGTTTGATATATCCTTCATTTGTAACAACCACTACCACATTTTCTTTTGGAGTCATTAAACTCATATCTAATTTAATTTCGGTAACTTCATCTTTGATTTTAGTGCGTCTTGGATTACCATATTCTTTTTTAATAATCTTAAGTTCTGTTTTCATAACGTGTTTTAAAGCATCTTCATTATTTAAAATTTGTTCCCATATTTTGATGTTTTTCGCTAGTTCTTCCATTTCTTCTTGTAAAGCTACAAGATCGGTATTTGTTAAACGATAAAGTTGTAATTCCACAATAGCTTTGGATTGATCAAATGTAAAATCATATTCTTTGGTTAGATTTTCAATGGCATCACTTTTGTTTTTACTGGCACGAATAATGCGAATGACTTCATCTAAAATACTAATGGCCTTACATAAACCTTCTAAAATGTGATAGTCAAACTTAGCCTTTTTCAGATTCCACTCTGTTCTTCTGGTAATGACTTCTTTTTGATGTGCAATAAATGCATCTAAAATTTCTAAAATACCTACTAATCTTGGGCGGCGATTTACTATAGCAACCATATTAAAATTATAATTGACTTGTAAATCAGTATTCTTAAGCAAATAATTTAAAATAAGTTCGGCATTGGCAGTACTTTTTAGATCTATCACCATTCTTGCCATATGCTCATTATCGGATTCATCTATAATATCATTAATACCTTCAATTTTTTTGTCCAACTTAATTTCTGTAATCTTTTTGATTAATTGTTCTTTTACTACTTCATAAGGAATTGAATGCACTACAATTTGTTTTTTAGAACCAGTTGTAACAATCTCACAATCGGCTTTTAAAATCACTTTTCCTTTTCCTTTAGTATAAGCATCAATTAAACCATTTTTTCCTTCAATCACCCCACCTGTTGGAAAATCAGGTCCAGGAAGTAGTTCCATAATGGATTCTAATTTACAATTCGGAGAATCAATCCTTTTAATCGTTGCATCAATAACTTCACTTAAATTGTGGGTAGGAATATTCGTTGCATATCCTGCACTAATTCCCGTAGAACCATTTACTAAAAGATTAGGAAAAGATGCCGGAAGTACAGTAGGCTCTAATTCTTCATCATCAAAATTGTAAGTCATTTCTACTGTATTTTTGCTAATAGAAGAAAGCATTTCTTCAGCGATTTTTGATAATCTTGCTTCGGTATAACGCATAGCAGCAGGTCCATCTCCATCAATAGAGCCATTATTTCCGTGGATATCAATTAAACACTCACGCATCTTCCAATCTTGACTCATACGAATCATCGCATCATAAATAGAAGAATCTCCATGAGGATGGAATTTTCCCATAATATCCCCCACGGCTCTGGCACTTTTACGATAAGGTTTATCGTGTTTAAATCCAGAAATAAACATACAATACAAAATACGCCTTTGTACTGGTTTTAAACCATCTCTTACATCTGGTAAAGCACGCTCTTGGATGATTTCTTTAGAATACCTTCCAAAACCAGTTTCCATAATTTCTTCTAAACTGTATTCATAAATTTTCTCAATGATTTCTTTTGTTTCTTTTTTCTTTGGCATAACTCTCACTTCCCTATTTGCCTTTATTTTTCAACATTACAAATAAATTCTTAACTATAACAACATTACATTATAAATTGCTCTGTTCATTTTTCCATATTCTTTGTTCTAAAATAACATTAATTATTTTGATCTAATTCCTTTAATTCTATATTCATAATTTCCAAATAATCTTTTTCTGCTTGAGTTAAATGATTTTGCATATATCGATCATACTCCTCGTGAGCTTTTTTTAAAGCTTTTTCATGTGATACTGTTCCTTTTGATTTCAAAATATCATTATGTGTCATTACTAAAAATTCATCTAATTCTTTAACCCAATCTTTCATAGTCATAAGCTTATGCTTTAGCGCATTAATTTCCGCTACATCAAGATATGCAGAAACAAGTCTATTTAATACTTGTAACTCCTCTAATGTTAAATAATTTTTTGCTATTTCTGTTTCTTTTCTAGTAGGCATATTACCTTTAAAATTCGTAAGGCCAATATTATCTTTATTGCTATCAACTCTATTAAACACTATTTCAGCAGCAGTATTATTGGAAACTGCATAATGCATTTTATT
>CAZIDI010000096.1:0-3933 GCA_964537805.1 uncultured Muribaculaceae bacterium
TGTTTTTCCTTTTGTTTATTTGGATTTTTTAACGTTTGTTTCCCCACCAAAAGATGTAGAACCAAAATTTTTGATGGGGTGAAGTAGATGTTTGAAGTAATCAATGCTAAGAAGTTATTGACCGAAGAAGAACGATTTTTAATAATCCATTCTAAAAAAGTTAATCCGGAAGTAATAGAATATTTAAAAAGTTTATTTCATAGTTTAACGATAGAAATAGGTGGAGATTATGAGGGAAGCATTCTAGAATTAATGCACTTAAAAAAACTGAAAAGTTGGGCTTGGCAAACGACCGAAAGTGCCATTGTATTTTTTGATGAAGTGGATTATATTGAAAGAGGCTATTTAAAATTTTCTGAAGATAAGAATTATTATCATGCATGGATTTGCTTTATGTTTCAAAGTGAATTGTATGTTTTTGACCCTTGTTTGGGGTTGATATGCAAAAAAGAATTATTTTTTAAAGTCTTTGAGCCTATAGTAGTAGGGAGAACAACCGCAAAGGAAGTGCGTGAAGAATTAATATATAGAATTAATTATCCTAAAATAAAGAAAATAAGTGAAGAAGAGAAGTGGATGCAAGATTTTCTTTCTGAACTTTGTCCTAATGCTGTTCAAATGCAAGATCGAGAAACCATAATAGATGGCGATGAAGATGTAAATTCTACTATGTATAGAAATCATACTTGTTATATTGCAGATATGGAGGATGGGCAAATCAGAAAATTAGCGGCTCATTTTTACAATAATAAATGCTAATAAACTGTCAATTTCCTTTAAATAAAAGAAAAGAATGGATTAGTTTATGTTATGATTATTTTGGGTGTAATTATGAGTGATGTAATGGATGAGGTAATTGATATTTTAAATGAAGATGGAACAAAAACTGGAAAATGTGCTACAAAAGAAGAAATTTACCAAAAAGGGTATTGGTATCGTTCTGTGCATATTTGGATTATCAATGACAAACACGAATTATTAATGCAAAAAAGAAATCCTCATAAAAGAACTTATCCTAATTTATGGGCATTATCACTTGCTGGGCATGTCTTAAAAGGGGAAACAAGTGTAGAATCCGGAATACGAGAATTAAAAGAAGAACTAGATATTGAGGTAAAACCAGAATATCTAGAGTATTTATTTACTATAAAAAGAGAACAACCTTATCAAGATTCTGTTTTAAAAGTATTTGATGATGTTTATTTACTTCCTTGGAATTTAGATATTGAGCATACAAAATTACAAGTAGAAGAACTAACTGATATAAAATATGTTTACTATGAATATTTACAAACCATTTTAGAAAGCCACGATGAAAATTATGTTTCCATTACAGAAGAAAATAAAAAGTTGTTTGCTCTTTTAAAGAATAAACGTTGGTAAAAAATAAAAATCTATAGAGGAAAAACTTTATAGATATTTTATTTTTTCACGATACTTTCACATATTCGTTATAATATAGTTGTGAGGAAGTGATAACTTTGAAAGTTTTAATAGTTGATGATGAAGAATTAATTCGTGAAGTTATTAAAGAATATTTGAAATTAGAACATATTGACTTTTTAGAAGCAAGTGATGGATATGAAGCTATTGATTTAGTAAAGAAAAATTCATTTGATGTTGTTGTAATGGATATTATGATGCCCAAAATGGATGGCTATACGGCTGTAAAGGAAATACGTAAGTTTAGTAACGTACCTTTTATTATGCTTTCGGCTAGAAATGAAGAATACGATAAACTAACTTGCTTTGATATTGGAGTAGATGATTATGTTACCAAACCTTTTAGCCCTAGAGAGTTAATTGCTCGTATTAAAGCCGTAACAAAAAGAAATCAAAGTACAAATTCTACTTATACGTTTGATGGCTTAGAAATTAATTGTATTGCTCACGAAGTATATATAGATAATAAACAAGTTTTTTTAACTCCAAAAGAATATGATTTACTACTTTATTTAATTGAAAATAAAAACATTGCTTTATCTCGTGAAAATTTGCTTACCAACATTTGGGGATATGACTTTTATGGAGATGATCGAACGGTTGATACTCATGTGAAAACGTTAAGAAATCATTTAGGGAAGTATAGGGATTTCATTGTAACAATTAGGAAAGTAGGGTATAAGTTTGAATATAAAAAGTAAATGGAAAGATTTTCTTACTCATTTTAAAACAAAAAAAAGTAGTTTAAATTTAAAAACTTTATTTTACCTGATTTTATTTAGTTTAGGGATTATTCTTTTTTTGTGGGTTTTTCAAGTATTATTCTTGCAATTTAGTTATGAACATTATCAAATAAAAAAAATGAATTCAATTGTTAGTCAAATTGATAGTACAAGTTTAGAAAATTTAGATAGCACCTTAACGACACTTGCTTATCAAAATGAAGTATGCATTGAGTTTGAATCCAATTATGGTGCAACAATTACCTATAATACGATGCAAGTAGGATGTGGGCTGGATAAAAATATTAGCAGTATTAATAAAATTAAGAATAGTTTGAAAAGTAAGGAATCGAAAAAGAATGCTGTAAAGTTAATTCATCCAATATATAAATCAAAAGCTTATTTATATAGTATTAATGTTGATACTGGATATATTTTTGTATATAGTAGTTTAGAAGATATTGATTCTACGAGTGTCATTTTAAGGGGTCAGTTAATTTATATTATGTTTTTAGTTCTTGTTTTTGCTTGCTTTATTGCTTACTTTTTATCAAAAAGAATTACAAAGCCAATTACAAGTATTACAAAAAAGGCAAGAGAAATGGGAAAAGGAAATTATGATGTTGTTTTTCAAGAAAATGGAACATTGGAAATTGATGAACTGGCAAGAACTCTTAATAATGCTTGTACGGATATGAAAAAGATTGATGAATTAAGACGTGATTTACTCGCAAATGTAAGCCACGACTTAAAAACACCTCTTACTATGATTAAGGCCTACGCGGAGATGGTCCGTGACATATCGTATAAAAATAAGGAAAAAAGAAATAAAGATTTGAATGTCATTATTGAAGAAGCAGACCGCTTGAATATTTTGGTAAATGATTTACTAGATTTATCTAAATTGGAAGCAAATAGTGAGAAATTAAATATTACAGAGTATGATTTAACGGAACAAATCCAAACCGTGTTAAGCCGTTATGATATTATTAAAGAAACGGAAAACTATAATTTTATATTAGAATTACCTTCTGTTGCAATGGTAAAAGCAGACAAAAATAAAATGAATCAAGTAATTTACAATTTATTAAATAACGCCATTAATTATACTGGAAAAGATAAAAAAGTAATGGTTCGCGTTACAGAAGGAAAAGATAGTTTTTTAGTGGAAATTATCGATACGGGGAAAGGTATTAAAAATGCTGATCTTCCTTACATATGGGATAAATATTATAAAAATGATAAAAATCATAAACGAAATGTTGTGGGAACAGGGGTTGGACTTTCCATTGTACGTAATATTTTAGAAATGCATAAATTTAAGTATGGCGTTTCTAGTAAGAAAAATCACGGCACTACATTTTACTTTGAAATTGTAAAGTAAGTTAACTTTCACTTAGACTTCACAATATCTTCATATTCCTTTGCTATCATTAGGACATAGAAAGGAAGGGATGTATATAGTTTAAAAAAATGTAGTAAATATAAATGAACGATAACTCTATACAATTTTTAAATAACATATAAACTCAAACTCACACTTTTAAAAAGAACACGAATGCTAATGTGTTCTTTTCTTTTGATTCAAAAGAGTTGAAAATAGAAACTAGAATAATGAAAATTCTAGTTTTCAGAAACTTTTAATTTTTCAATATCGTTGATAGATAATTTTGTATATTTAGAAATAGTAGTTATATCTATATGATCAAGTAACATTTTCTTAGCCGTTTCAATGGCTTGATTTTTCATACCTTTTTCCGTAGCAATC
>CAZIDI010000097.1:0-3894 GCA_964537805.1 uncultured Muribaculaceae bacterium
TTGTATACTTTTCCTAGTCAAGTGCTTAATATTATTATTGTAGTTATTTTATCTATTTATAGTATTATGTTTGCTAGAAATTTGCTTCAAATTATAGGAAGTAAGGGACAAGGTAGTAATCGATTGATGTTAAAGAAATACGTAGTGATATTGATGTTTAGTATTATTGTTAGTTTTGTTTCTTCTGTATTAGAAGTTTATTTATTTCCTAATATATTAAAATTAGTAATTTCATTTTATGTATCTTAGATAGTACTTATTATTTAAAAAAGTACTTATGAAGTATTTTAATAGTAAAATAATTGTGATGTAATATTGGAAAATGATATGGATAAATATTATAAAATGGGTAATTTGGTACATATTAATATTGGTGAATATTCATGAAGAAGAGTAAAATTTATCACATTTTTTTATTTTTATCTACTTTTACAAGAGGTTTAGTGGAAGTCTTTTCTCTTGTTTTGTTATATAAGAAAGGTTTTTCTGTTTCTAATATTTTTTTCTTTTTATTTTTTATGTATTTAATAGGTGTTTTGGTTAATTATATTAGTTTGAAAATTTCTTATAAAGTAATTTTAATTCTATCTTCTTGCTTATATGGAATTAGTTTTTTGTATTTGTCTTTTATGGATATTAAAATATATAGTTTGATGGTGTTTGCGCTAATACTTGCCAGTGGTAATTATTCTTATCATGCTATTAGGCATTTATTGGCTTTAGAGTTGTTAGAGGATCGGGAACATTCTACTAGAGGTATTGTTATGGTTACTTATCTAGGGGTAATTGTTGCTTCTATTGTAGGAATTTATTTGATAGATGGTTTATCTTTTATTATTACTAGTATGATTATTTTTATTTTATCTTTTTTATCTATTATACCAATTTTAAAATTAAAGATTGATATTTCAGATGGGGAAAAGAAATCATTAAGAGAGATAAAAATAGAAAACAATAAGATTATATTTAGCGTTTTAGAACAATTTAAGGTGATATTTTTAGAAATTCAACCTTTGTTTCTTTATATTTATATAGAAAAATCTATTTATTATGTTGGTATTTTTAATGTAATTGTTAATCTAGCTTCTTTGATTGTAGTTTATTTTTTGGCTAAGAAAGTAGGAAAGAGATATTTTAAATTTGTTTGTTTGCTATTGGGAATTATTTTCATATTAAAGTTGAATATGAAAAGTGGTATTGTATTATTGGGACTTGCTTTTTTTGAAGGAGTTTTTGTTAAAATGTATGAGAATGTAAGTTTGGGAAATCTTTATGCGGTAGGTCAAAATTCTATTAGAGAATATTTGATTGTAGAGGAACTTATTTTTTTTCTTAGTAAGAGTATTATTATGTTCATAGTGTGTTTGTTTCATTTGGATATTTACGTGGTGATGTATATTGGAATTGTTGGAATGATTTTTAGTGGTTTCTTTATTAAGGAATGAGTGCTTTTCTTGAAATCAGTATGTATTAGAGAGGTTTCATACTTATTTTTGTTATATTTGTATGTGAATGGTTTTTTTACGAAAGTGATTTTAATTGGTGTTGAATAGAGTTAAATTTATTCATAAGAAGAGTGATTAAAATATCAAGTGATGATCAGTATTTTAATTGTAAAAAGCTAAAAAATACTTGTATCTCATTATATTTTATGATAAGATAAGGATGGCTTTTCAAAAAAGAAATATTCACAAATATTGATTTATTTCTTCTAGTGCTTAAAAATTTTTTAAGTGAAGAAATAAAGAAGAAATATTTGGAAGCAAAATGAAGGAGGAATAAATTATGGCAGTAGTATCTATGAGCTACTTATTAGAAGCGGGTGTACATTTCGGACATCAAACAAAGAGATGGAACCCTAAGATGAAAGAGTATATCTACAATTCTCGTGACGATATTTATATTATCGATTTACAAAAAACAGTAGAAAAAATGGAAGAAGCATATGTTGCTTTGGGTAAAATTGTATCAGAAGGAGGAACTGTTCTTTACGTTGGTACAAAGAAACAGGCTAGTGAAGTATGTCGTGATGAAGCTACTCGTAGTGGTATGTATTATATGACAGAACGTTGGCTTGGAGGAACTTTAACTAATTTTAAAACTATTAGAAGAAGAGTAAAGAGATTAGATGAAATTGAAAAAATGGAATCTGATGGTACATTTGATAAATTACCAAAAAAAGAAGTAATTGGTCTTAAGAAAGAATATGATAAGTTAAATAAAAACTTATGTGGTATTCGTGAGATGACAAAATTACCACAAGCTTTAATTATTGTTGACTCTATGAAGGAAGAAATCGCTATTAAAGAGGCTAAAAAGTTAGGAATTCCAGTATTCGGTATTATTGATACAAATTGTGATCCTGATATGGTGGATTATGTAATACCAGGAAATGATGATGCTGTTCGTGCGATTAAAGTAGTTTTAGGAGCATTAACAAATGCAATTGTTGAAGTAAAAGGTGGTACTTTAGTTGACTATGTAACTGAAGATGAATCTAGAAAATTTGCTAGACAACAAGAAAAGAAAGAAAAAAGAAATGAAGGAAAATTTTTTGAAAAGAAAGAAAAAAAACATGAAGTAAAGAATGAAAAGCCAGTAAAAGAAGAAATCGTTGAGCCAAAACTAGATTTAACTATTCTTACTGTAAATGAATTAAGAGAGTTAGCTAAGAAAAAGGAAATCAAAGGTTACTCTAAAATGAAAAAAGAAGAATTAATTGAAAATTTAAAATAAAGATAAGGATGGGTATTTATGATTAGTGCAAGCATGGTAAAAGAATTACGTGAGACGAGTGGAGCTGGAATGCTTGATTGTAAGAAAGCTTTAGAAGCAACAAATGGTAATATGGAAGAAGCTATAAACTGGTTAAGAGAAAAAGGAATCTCTAAGGCAGCTAAAAAAGCTTCACGTATTGCTGCAGAGGGGTTAGCTTTTTCTAAACTAAATGGTAATAAAGCGGTAATTGTAGAAGTAAATTCAGAAACTGATTTTGTTGCTAAGAACGAAGAATTTAAGAATTTAGTAAGTGAAATTGCAGATGTTATTTTAGAAAATGAAGTAACAACGGTAGAAGAAGCTTTGAATTTAAAAATTGAAGATAAAACGCTAACGGATATCATTGCTGAGAAAGTTGCTACAATCGGAGAAAAATTGTCATTCAGAAGATTTGAAGTAGTAGAAAAGCAAGATAATCAAGTGTTTGGTACTTATTCTCATATGGGAGGAAAGATCGTTACTGTTACTGTTTTGGATGGTAATGATGAAGAACTTGCTAAAGATATTGCAATGCAAGCGGCTGCGATGAAACCAATGTATTTAAATCGTGAGGAAATTCCAGCAGAAGTGGTTGAAAAAGAAAGAACAATTCTAATGGAACAGGCTGAAAATGAAGGGCTAGATGAAAAGAAATTGCCAATGATTATTAATGGTAGATTAAATAAATATTATGAAGAAGTATGTTTAGTAGATCAAAAATTTATTAAGGAAGATAAAACTAGAGTTTCTAAGTATGTAGAATCTAAACATAGTAATATTATCCAATTTGTCCGTTATGAAGTTGGTGAAGGTATTGAGAAAAAGTCTGAAAACTTTGCTGATGAGGTAATGAAACAAATTAATGGTTAAAAGACAAAAAGAGATACTAATGATATTTGGTATCTTTTTTGATTTTTAAAATGGGGACTAAAAAATTTCTATGAAGTATTTGTCTTAAAATATGATTGAAAAAAGCGAATATGTATGTTAAAATATCACATGGCAAGGGGGGGAAAATGATGAATATTACAAAAAATGTATTTGAAAAGCAAGTGGATCAATTATATCATAAAATGTTAGATGGAGTCTGTAAATAAATCTGTGTAAATGACTGAAAGATCTTTCCATGATATAATA
>CAZIDI010000098.1:0-3826 GCA_964537805.1 uncultured Muribaculaceae bacterium
TGTCACGAGTGCTTTTCGTATTGCTTGGTATAAAGTGCATAAACCTTTAATTTATTATTGTACTTACTTTTCTACTCGCTTTACGGATTTTGATCCTGAAGCAATGGTAAAAGGTTACGATGCCATCAAAGCAAGAATATTAGAAATTCAAACGAAAGGGTATGATGCTACCAATAAAGATGCCTCTCTTTTAGAAACTTTAAAACTGGCTCTTGAGGCAACTGCTCGCGGTGTTCATTTTAAAATGATTGATATTAAAAAAAGTGAAGGAAAAAATTTTGTAATGGTAGAAGAGGAAAATGCTTTAATTTTACCTTTTAGTAGTTTGGATGGACTAGGGGATGCTGTTGCAACAAAAATTATGGAAGAAAGAAAAGAAAAACAATTTTATAGTGTAGAAGATTTTTCTAATCGTGGAAAAGTAAATCAATCTACAATTGAAAAAATGCGTACTATGGGTATTTTTGAAGGAATGCCCGAAACTAGTCAACTTAGTTTGTTTTAAGAAGAGCAATCTGCTTTTTTCATTTATAAAAAACTATACATACTGTACGATTTTGTGCTATCCAATCACAGATGTAGAAGCAAAAGTATTAACACCCTATACATTTACAATTACAAATAAGTGTAATACGATGCTAGAATATGATGTTAATTTAGATATAATGGAAAATGAAAATCGATTAAATAGTGAGTTTATTGCAATAGAGTTTAATGGTGGAGAAAAGAGATTATTAAATACTTTAAGTGAAGTAGAAACAAGTTATGTAGGAGTAGATTATACACCAGTAGAAGGAAGATACTTAATATATGTAATTGTAAATTGAAAATAGAAGATAAATAAGCATAAAAAAATGCTTTGAGATAAAATCAAAGCATTTTTGGTTTGTCTTGAACAAATTTTTCAATCATCATCACCGATGGTATATCACCAGTTGCATTTAAACAAGTAGCAGGTGCATCGATTAGCCAAGCAATAGTTGTTAAAAGTACATAAGCACTTGTTGGAAATCCAAAAATAGAAAGGATTAAAATTTCACTAATTAAACCACCAGATGGAATTCCACTCATTGCTGTACAAATGAATGTTGCCAGTAAAAGAGTAAGTAGTATTATTGGGAAAGTATAAAAGTTCTTTCCAAATATAGTGAATAAGAACATAATTTTTAAAACGGTTCCCATACTGGATCCTTCCATATGAATAGCAGCACCTAAAGATAAACTAACACTACTCACATCTTTTTTTACATTTAATTTCTTAGCAGTTTCTATATTTACTGGAAGGGTGGCAACAGAAGAGCAAGTCGTTAAAGATGTAAAAGCAGGTGCCCAAATCTGTTTCCACATTTCTTTACATCCTTTTTTTCCTCTTCCTAAAAACGCATACAAACTATAAAAAAGTACGAAGTAAATGATACAAGCTACAATGTACAAAACAAGGTAAGAAGCATAAGTTCCAATGAGTTCTGGACCCATTTCACAAATTAAGTTGGCAAAGTAAGCACATATCCCGATTGGAGCATAGTACATAATAAGATCAATCATTTTTAAAAGAGCATCGGTGGTTCCTTCTAAGAACTTTTTAACCGGTTCTCCTTTTTCTTTACTTAAAGCAACTCCAAATCCAAAGAGTATGGCAAAAATGATTAAGGGAAGTAAGTGATCACGAGATAGTAAATTTCCAAAATCAGAAACGGTTAAGGCATCTACAATTTTTTCAGATAAAGATACACTTTCTATTTCTATATTTTCTATAGGAATCGTTGTACTTATATTTGGTTTAACAATACTTAAAGTTCCTAACATAAAGATAGAACTAATAAGACTAGTTGTTAAAAAAATAATAATTGTAGTAGAAACGATTTTTCCAAACTTCTTACCACTTCCAAATTTGGCAATAGAACTCGCAATTAAGAAAAAGACAAGTGGGACAACAATGGTGAACAAAATATTAATAAAAATATCTCCAAGTGGTTTGATGATAGGGATGCATTCTTTAAAAAACAGGCCTAAAATGCTACCAAGAATCATACTGAAAAGTAAAACATAAACTGATTTCCAAATTTTTTTAAATTTTTTCATATTTCCTCCTAATTAAAGTATATAATGAAAAGCAAAAAGTAGAAAGAAAAAGTGACATCATTTACAAAAAAATGTACTTTTTAGAAACTGTAAGAAACAATTTTTTCTATACAAAAAAAATCCCTTATGTTATAATTATGCCTAGAATAGGAAGAGGCGTTATGGAAGAACTTGATATTCGTGATTTATTATCGTATTTTTTAAACAAAGGTGTACAATTTTTTGCAATCGTTGCTTTTGTAGTAACATTAGGATGTTTATATTCTGTTTTTATACAAACACCAGAGTATACATCAAAGACAAGTATTATTTTAACTGGTTTTAGTAACAATGAAGCCTCTAGTATTACGCAATCTGATTTAACTGTAAATTCAAAATTAGTAAGTACTTACCAAGAAATTGTAAAAAGTAGAAGAGTCTTAAACCAAGTGATTGAAAACTTAAGGTTGGATTACGATACTACGGAACTTGCGAAAATGATTAGCGTCAAAGCTTTAAATGATACAGAAATTATTGAAATCTCTGTTGCAAATGAGGAAGCAAAAAAAGCATATTTGATTGCTAATGAAGTAGCAGAAGTATTTGCAAGTGAAGCAAAAGAATTGTATAACTTATCGAATGTTTCGATTTTAGATAAAGCAGAAATTGAAGATATGCCTTCTAATTTTAATATTACGAAACAAGTGATTCTTTATGTAGGCGTGGGTGTTGTCCTTGCTTTCTTACTTCTTTTTGTTGTTTATTATTTTGATACTTCCATTAAAAGCGTTTCCGATGTTGAAAGAAAATTTGATCTTACTATTTTGGGTTCTGTTCCTGACTATACAAAGAAGAAGGGTGGCAAAAGAAAATGAAAGACGAAATTATTGTAGATAAAAATCCAAAATCTAGTGTAGCAGAGGCAATACGTATCATAAGAACCAATTTAGAGTTTTCCGGTGTTGATAAAAAGGTTCGTTCCATTTTAGTAACTTCTTCTGTACCAGGGGAGGGGAAAAGTTTTATTTGTACAAACTTAGCTACGGCTTTTGCTCAAAATGGGAGTAAGGTTTTATTAATGGATTGTGATATGCGTAAAGGAAGATTGCATAAAATTTTTGAAATGGAAAATGATAAAGGATTATCCAATTTGCTTTTAGAAAATGTAGAGGTTCGTTTTAGTAGTTATATTAAAAAAACTTTTATTGAAAATTTGTACCTTTTACCGAAAGGGGTTGTTCCTCCTAATCCTAGTGAGTTATTAAATTCTCCTAAAACTAAGGTGCTTTTACGTACATTAGCAGAAAAATTTGATTACATCATTTTGGATGGAACGCCGGTAAATGGACTTACTGATTCTCTTATTTTAACAAAGTATGTGGATAAAACCGTGATTGTAACTTCTCTTAATCAAACCAAAACCAATGAACTTGAGTTTACGAAAAAAAGTTTATTAAGTGTTGGAGCAGATATTGCAGGAGTGATTGTGAATCGAACCAATGATATCCACGGCAGTTATTATGGAAATTATTATGAGTAGGGATTTTGATGATTGATATACATACACATTTTATAAATGAAATCGATGACGGAGCAAGAAGTATAGAGGAAAGCATTACGATTATTAAAAAATTAGTGAAAATTGGTTTTACTGATTTGATTGCAACTCCACATTATATTACAGGAAGTCATTTTACAAGCAATGATTATGAAAAACAACAAAAATGTAAAAAAATAGAATTGGCTTTAAAAAAAGAAGAAATTC
>CAZIDI010000099.1:0-3799 GCA_964537805.1 uncultured Muribaculaceae bacterium
TAAATTAAACATATTACCATCAGCTCCTACAATTGGAATCTATACTTTCTTATCCTTCATTACAATTTATTCCTCCTTTCGTACACTCAAAAACAAACCTCACAATCCGTTCTATAAATTGTAATTTGTTATTATAGTCCATCTGCACTTTCAAACTTAGTTGCAAATTCATGTACTAAATCATAAAATATATATTTCCTTTTAGTCTGATACCATACACGCAATGTAACCCCTAATATCTTTATTACCAACTGCAATAGTTTTAGTTTCTATACTTTCATCATTTAAAGTTTTTTCTACTTCTTTTAATGCACTTGAAGTATGGCGAACAATTCTTGAATCTCCATTTAAAATTTTTATATACCAAAAAATAGCCATATTTAATGGCTATTTATAAAGAAGTGTTGTGTATATGAAAATTACAAGAAAGTAATTTAACAACGACAAGGGCTAGCCCTTTATCGTGTTTTCATTATACCATACCCATGTGAAAAATGACAGCAATTTATTCAATTTCTACAAGGTTATCTATTTCTTGTTTTAATTTTCTTTCTCTATACTCATCTAAATTAAAAACATCTATAACATAATTATGATGTATAGTTGGAACACTTACTTTATTAATTTTAAAACCATATTTATAGAAAGGCAAAGAGGTAGCCTTGAGTGGCAACATCCTCGATTTAATAAATAAACTCTCGCCATATTTAAATCTCATAAGCTCATCAGGTTGTAAAAGTTCACGTCCCATAAGCGATTTATCATTTGAAACATTAAAATCGACTTGCTCTATTCTAGAAGAAGTAGAAACCCTAGAACTCGAAATTGTATACTTACCTAACCGATTACTTATTTCCTTTGCAGTATCATTATCAGCAGTTAATAAATAAACCCAATTGGTACAATTTGATTTAATGATAACTGATGCCTCTTTATAGGTTTCTTTTAATTGTCCAAAATCTTGAATAACAAAATAGAATCTCATATTCCTACCACGACTGACTGTTACCTTATTTGAAATATTAGGTATTGGTGGCATATTAGCAAATTCATCCAAAATGAAATTAGTTCTTATTGGAAGTTTTCCACAGAAGTGATTTTGTGCAGTATTAACTAAAGCTTGATAACACTGATCTATAAATAAAGATGCAAGTTCATGCCTGCTTTGTTTTTCATCAGGAATAATTAAAAATACTGCGGTTTTCTTTTTGCCAATGTCTTCTAATTCAAAATCAGTTCGACTTGTTAGGTTAGCAATACCTGTATCCGAAAACATTTTTATTACTGTGGATAAAACGGAAAACAATGTTGCCCTAGTTTCACCTTTTGCGAAAGAGCCTGTCGCATAACTATTTTTTGCAAGATTACCAAAAGGTCTATCTTGGAAATACATATCTAAGGAATTTTGTCTGTTGATTGTTTTTGCACCGTGCTCGACGAGTAAGTTATAAATTGAATATAAATTTACTTGCGATTCTCTAGGAGCATCTTCTATAATAGCATAGCACAGAGCAGATAGAACTGAAGTTGCTGACTTTTCCCAGTACATATCTTTTGAAGAAAGATTTTTTGTTAGTGATTTAGAAAAGTTTTCTATTAAGTCTCCTGCCTCATCGATATTTTCTTCCTTATAATATTTATATGGCAAATGAAGTGGATTCCAACCATCACTAGCAAAGGCATCCCTTAAATTAACAATTTTAATATCATAATCTTGGCTTTTTAAATAATCTGCAGTATTACAATATAATTCTCCTTTGGTGTCATTTATAATCATTGACTCTCCTGCAGATGCTAGATTATAAATAAGTGGAATTATGAAACTGGCTGACTTACCACTTCCTGTTGATCCTACTATTAAAGTATGGTCAAAGCTATCATCATAATAAAATTTGCCATCAAGATAAGTAACAGGTACTCCACCTTGTTTTAAGTGCTCACCAATATTCCAAACTTTAAAATTTTTCTTTATCTCTTTTGGTTTTAAAAACCTGCTACTACCATATTCAAAACTACCATCTTCTTTTGGTAGTTCTTTGTTTCCACTTAATTTCAAGTTTATTGATTTATCATATTTAATCACGATTAAAAACAACAAAAAGAATAAAAGAAGATTGCCAAATAGAAACTGATAACATTTTAATTCTAATACCGACTTTATAAAATTAAAAGACCAACTAACTTTTAAAGTTGTAATCATATTGATTAAGTTGTAACAAATATTATTGGCAAACAGAAACACTAATATACTGACTACAATATATTTTTTCAAATACTCATTTCTTTTTCCACAGTATTTTTTAAATCAAGATTATATTTATCAGCTAATATATTTAAAGTTTCTTCCAAAACACACTCTGAAAATTCACCATAAACCTTGAATAAAGATTCGACATTCTCTTTAACCTGATCATAAGTAAGATTTTCTTTATATAAATTATATAGATTACTAGATAACTCCTCTGCATAAAGTGATACAAATTTATTTTCTTCAAACATTACTTTCCTAGCATCCAAATATTCGGAATTTAATTCATTTTCGTAAAATTTTTCTTTGGCTTTTTGTATAACATTGGATTCACTTTCCGAATCAACTTTAATGATTTTGTTTAATGTCACACGGACGTTTACATATTTTGCTATTTTAACTTCTCCTTTCATTTTACATTTTTTTATAAAAGTTCTCTTTCTTAAACTTTAACATTTTTTATCCATAAATTTTCTAGCTCTTCCATTTCTGTTTTGTCTATAAAATTATTTAATTTTTCCTGCATATCTAACATGAGTGTTACTTCATTGTCTAAATTTACTTCGCACGGCTCAAAATCCAAATTTTCGACTTCATCACCACTCATATAGGAATAACGAAGACCCATTTTTCCATCAAATATTACCAAATCACATAAATAATTTTCGCTACAATTTTCCAAAGTGACTAAATCATAATAATCATCATAATCCAAATCACTTGCTTCCATCTGTATTCTTCTTATATCTTCCATACTTTTATTAATATCAAATTTAAAATGCTTTTCCTCGTTGAATTTTTCCTTAAACATATATCTTAATTGTTTATAAACCCATTCGACTGCTAAATCATAATTGTTATTTTTGAAATATTTGGTTCGCTTGTATGCTTCGTCATCAAACATATTGTTCACATCAATATTATTTTGACTACCAAGTACAATCATTATTTGATCTGTATTTCTGCATTGGCAAGCCCATATATTTAATTCATTTTCTTTCTCATAAATTTTTAACACAAGTCCTTGTTCTCTACAATTATTAAAAGTACCATAATATCCTTTTAATGATTTATTTTTTAGTTTTTCTTCTAATTTTTTAAAGAATATTTCACTAACAACTAAACTTTCTGGTTTTTCAAAAATAACTTATTCCTCCCTCCACTATTTTACTTCTAGCTCATATCTTAATTCTTCTTCAATATTTTTTTCTTCTCTTTCCACTTCATATAATAAATGATTAAGTGCTTTATTAAAAAAAATTTTATAATTTAATTCTTTGTAAAAGTTTTTGCTTTTTATTTTTGAATATCTATCATGATTAAAACCAAGTCTTTTTAATGCTCTATAATATTCAGAAGTAGTCATGTCACAATTAGTACTCTTAAAGCTATTTATTAACTTCCTAGCATCAAAATTATATTTAGAACTAATAATCCATTTATTAATTATTTTTATTGTTTGAGTATCTTTTAACTCAGCAAACTTACAAATTTTATATAAGTCCCTAGCAATATCAATCTTTGTGCTTTCTTTTGCATAATCACTTCTAC
>CAZIDI010000100.1:0-3796 GCA_964537805.1 uncultured Muribaculaceae bacterium
CTGTGTTTACAGACTTTTTCTTTTAAATTTCTCTACATAATAATTTGATGTAAACTTATATAGTATTCATAATACAGAAGAAGTTGATAAAGTATGAATACTATTGAATTTAATGGTTCTTTTATAAGAACTAAAAATTTTATGGAAGGTGGTGAAAAATTATTTGAAAGTAATACCTTAAACTAATATTGTAATGAAAATAAAAAATAGTAACAAATTCAGTTACTATTTTAGTTTGCTATAAATTTCTTCAACATTTATGATTTTTTCTTTACTACTTGGCACAATATGTAAATGAAAATGTTTGATTTCTTGTGTGTCTAAGTAATTGGTATTAATACAAAATCCAGTAGCACCTAATTTTTCTTTTAAAAGCGTTGTTATATTTTTGATAACCATATTGATATGTAAAATAGTTTCACTATCAAGTTCTGTAAAGTCAGTAAAATGTTTCTTTGGAATAATTAAAGTATGCCCATTACTTTTTGGATGAATATCTAAAAAAGCAATGACTACTTCATCTTCGTATATTTTATAGCAAGGTATTTCTCCATTTATTATTTTACAAAATAAACAATTCATACAATCATCTCCTAACTCTATGATAACACAGAAAGTTATAAATTCAATTTTCTTTCTAAAATTTCTTCTTTAAATTAACACTTATCTTACCATAAAAGCAAAAAAAATAACTTGAAGTGAACAAAATTCTTTGTAGGTGCATACACTAAATTAGAGGAGGGTTACAAATGTCTAATTATAAAGAAATTGTGACAAAAGCAATCATTGGTAAAGCTAAAAAAACAAGTACAAATGAATTTATGCTTACTCCAGAACTAAAACCAGATACGATTTTAGGATGCTGGGTAATTAATCATAAATTTAATGGAGTAAATAATGGAGGGGTAGTCAATCTTGATGGCTCATTTGATGTTAATGTTTGGTATTCTTATGATAATGATACAAAAACAGCCGTTTCTACCCAAAGTTTTAGTTACCAAGATAAAATGCCTGTCCATCTAAAAGACGGGAATACGCTTACAAATGAGGAAGAAATTATAGTTCGTAGTTTAAAACAACCAACAGTTACAAATGTCAGTGTAAATGATGGAGTTGTAAAATTAAATGTGGAAAAAGAACTTGGAGTAGAAATCATTGGAGATACCAAAATAAAGGTTAGTATTGAAGAAGACGAAGACGATTATGAAGTAATAAATGATGAGGAAGTCATAACAAATGAAGATGAACAAGCAATGGAAGAAATTGATGAGGAATATTTAAAGTAGTAGTGTCAACATAATTTAGTTGACACTATCTTTTTCTTATGTTACACTAGTTTTAGTTTAAAGGAGGAGAACAAATGGCTGTAAAATTAAGATTAAAAAGAATGGGAGCCAAACAAAGACCTTTCTATCGTATTGTGGCTGCTGATTCTAGAAGTCCAAGAGATGGAAGATTTTTAGAAGTAGTAGGAACTTACAATCCTATAACAAACCCAGCAGAAGTAAAAATTGATGAAGAAAAAGTAATGCATTGGTTAAACAATGGAGCAATCCCAACAGAAACCGTAAGAAATATTCTTTCTAAGGAAGGAATTATGAAAAAATATGCAGATACAAAAGTCAAAAAAGCAGGGAAGTAATTTATGGATATAGTAGAATATACTTTATTTCTTGTTAAAAGTATTGCACACGATGCAGATATGGTAAGTGTAAAAGAAATCGGTAGTGATGAAGAATTTATAAACCTTGAAGTTCTTGTAAAAGAAAGTGATATGGGGGCTGTCATTGGTAAAGCTGGTAAAACAGCAACAGCACTTCGTACAATGGTACAAGCCTATTCCTATTTACACGATAAGAAAAAAGTAAAATTGAATATAGAATCCTTTTAAGGGTTCTTTTTTTCTTTAGTTTTACGTAAATGCTTTTAAGGTTTTGTTTAGAGATATTTATTTTGTGATATACTAAAAATAGGTGAAGAATATGAAAAATAATAAAGGATTTACATTAGTAGAATTACTTGCCGTTATCGTTATTTTAGCTATTTTAATTACGATAGCAGTTCCAAGTACGATAGGAATATCCAATAAATTGAAAGAAAATATGTTTTGTAAAAAAATTGATTCGATAGAAGTGGCAGCAAAACTTTACGGAGAAGATCGAAAAACAAGTTTTACAGAAACCTATGATACTTATCCAAGTAGGAAAATAACCGTAAAAGATTTAATTGAAACCGGAGATTTAAAGAAAGATAATCAAACAGAACCATTCATTTTAGATCCACGAGATAATACCAGTATGGATACTTTAGAACTTACTGTCTATGAAAAATACAATCGAATTTATGTTGCTTTTAGTGATACCGTGAAAACAACTTGTGATAAATAGCAAAATATGGTAAGATAAAGCCTTAGGTAAGGGGTGTTTTTTATGAAACAAACCGTTTGTTTAATTGGAAAACCAAATGTTGGAAAATCGACCATTTTTAATCGACTTATTAAGGAAAATAAATCCATTGTTTTAGATACACCAGGAGTAACAAGAGATCGTATTTATGGAGATGTTTTTTATAAAAATAAAACCTTTTTATTAATTGATACGGGTGGAATTGAAGATGGAAATGATGATTGGAACAAAGATATCGTAATGCAAGCAACCCTTGCTATTGAGGAAGCAGATATTATTGTTTTTGTTGTGGATGGAAAAGAAGAAATTAGTAGTAGTGATATAAAAATCCGCGATATTTTAATGAAAACCAATAAAAAAGTCATTGTAGCAGTCAATAAAGTGGATAATGAAAAAAGAACAGAGGCTATTTATAACTTTTATGAATTAGGTTTTCCCATTGTATTACCCATAAGTGCTTCCCATAATTTAGGTTTTACAGAACTATTGGAAGCAATAACTGAAGATTTTAAAGAGATTGAAGAAACAGAAGATAACCATTTAAAATTTTGTTTAATTGGACGACCAAATGTTGGAAAAAGTAGTTTAATTAATGCTTTATTAAACGAAGAAAGAGTTATTGTAAGTGAAGTTGCAGGAACAACGCGTGATGCTACTGATACCCCTTTTACGTATCAAGGAGAAGAATATATTGCTATTGATACTGCGGGGATGCGTAAGAAAGGAAGAATTTACGAAAATATCGAAAAATATAGTTTACTTCGTAGTTTAAAGGCCATTGATAGAAGTGATGTTTGTGTTTTAGTGATTAACGCCGAAGAGGGAATTATTGAACACGACAAACATATTTTGTCTTACGCTATCGACGCGGGAAAAGGAATTGTTATCGCCGTAAATAAATGGGATACGATAAAAAATCCAGATCAAGAAATTAAAAATTGGAAGAAGAATTTAGAATCTCATTTTATGTTTGCAAGTTATGCAAATGTTGTCTTTTTATCCGCCAAAACAAAAAAACGAATCCATACTTTGATGCCTGCTATTCTTTCCTCTTATGAAAACAATCGAAAAGTAATTAAAACAAGTGATTTAAATAACGTGATTGTCGATGCCGTAACAATGCACGAACCTCCTTCTTATAAAGGAAAACGTTTAAAGATTTATTTTGCAAGCCAAACCGATAACAAACCTCCTAAATTTGAATTTAAGGTAAACAATAAAGGATTAATTCACTTTAGTTATGAGCGTTACCTAGAAAATAAGATTCGTGAAAACTTTGATTTCACGGGAACACCCATACTTTTAAAATTTAAAAATAATAAAGAAGATTAGTTATTGAAATGCACCCTATAGAGTAGACATCATATAAAAAGAGTTTTAGTTATGATAAA
>CAZIDI010000101.1:0-3675 GCA_964537805.1 uncultured Muribaculaceae bacterium
AGTGCTCTATGGCCATTTAGTACACTAGGTTGGCCAGACATTACCGAAGATTTTAAACGTTATTACCCAACGAACTGTTTAGTAACGGGTTATGATATTATTCCATTTTGGGTCAATCGTATGACATTCCAAGGTCTTGAATTTACGGGGAAAAGACCATTTAAAGATGTTTTAATTCACGGCCTAATTCGTGATAAAGAAGGAAGAAAATTTTCTAAATCTTTAGGAAATGGCGTAGATCCAATGGATATGTGCGATGAATATGGAGCAGATTCTTTACGATATTATCTTGCCACTACTGCTTCTAATGGAACCGATATTCGTTTTGATGAAGAAAAAGTAAAATCAACATGGAATTTTATTAATAAGTTATGGAATGCTTCTCGTTTTGTTTTAATGAATATAGAAGATTTAAAAGAAGAAAACTATACTTTAGAAAACTTAAAAATAGAAGACAAATGGATTTTAACTAAATTAAATAAAACCATTAAAGAAGTAACAAAATTAATGGACAAATATGAATTTAATAATGTAGGTGTTCAACTTTATGATTTCATTTGGAGTGATTTCTGTGATAAATATATTGAAGTAGCAAAATTTAGTTTAAGTGATTTCACAACGAAGTCCGTATTATTAGAAACTTTAACTGCTATTTTAAAAATGTTACATCCTTTTATGCCTTATGTCACAGATGAAATTTATAATTTACTTCCAATGAAAGAAGAAAATATTATGATAAGTACCTATCCTTCTTATAATAAAAAATTTGTATTTAAAAACGAAGAAGAAAAAATGGATGATGCTTTTGAATTCATTAAACTGTATCGAAATACCAAAGTGGAAAACAATATTACCAATGACTTTAAAATTAAATTTGAGAATGATGAAAATTACGATTTAATAAGTAAAGTTTTAAAATTAGAAGAACACAAAATAGAAGAAGACTTAGATATTCCAACATATAAAGTAAAATCAAGTTACTACGCTGCTACGATTTACTTTGAAAAAGTTCTTACAAAAGAAGATTTAGCAGAAAAGCAAAAAGAAATAGAAAAATTAGAAGCAAGTATTGAAAGAAGAAAAAAATTACTTGCCAATGAAAACTATGTAAAAAAAGCCCCACAAAATCTAGTAGAAGAAGAAAGACAGAAATTAAAATTAGAAGAAGAAAAACTAGTTTCTTTAAAAACAGAATAAAAGATATGGAAAAAGTTCTATGTCTTTTTTGTTTTATAATAACTTTATTTGTATTCAAAAAAATAATGGATGAAATAAATGAGAAACTAAGGTATAATGAATACAGAATTGTGGTGATGCTATGGATCAAGAAAAAATAGGTAATAAGATTAAAACGATAAGAAAAGAAAATAACTTATCGCAAACTGCATTTGCTAGTAGACTAGGGGTAACACCACAAGCAGTATCAAAATGGGAAAATGGCAAAAATTTACCTGATATTTCAACACTCAAAGAAATAAAAAAAGAATTCAATATCAATATAGATGAAATTATTGATGGAAAATTTACCAAATTAAATAAGTCTAAAACTACTAAAACAATTTTATTTATGGTATTTGCAATCCTTCTATGTAGTTTACTGGTATTTTTCTTCTTTCATTTTAGAAATAGGAATAAACCAAATGAACAATTTGAATTTGAAGAAGTTACTTCTTTGAATACTGATTTTAAAGTTTCAGGGAATGTAGTAAAAACGAATGATCGAACTTCCTTAATCATTAATGATGTGATCTTTACAGGTAAAGAGGATTATATATTATACGAAGAACTAACTTGTAATTTATATGAAGAAAAGGAAAATACCAAAACAATCATTACTTCTTGCAATAATGAAAAAAATACAACTCTTACCAATTATTTAGAAAATTTGAAAATTAGAATGGATCATTATACAGAAAATTGTTCTATGTTTACAGAAACAAATTTATTTATTGAAATCAATGCCATAAATAATAATAAAACCATTACTTATAGAATTCCTATTGAAATCAAAGAAACTTCCTGTCAATAAAAGGTATCAACTAGTAGTTGATGCTTTTTTAAACGAATGCTTTATTTTTATTTTTCCAAATTTTCATTAAAATGGTCCTTGAGGTGAAAAAATGAAAAAAATGAAAAAGAAAAAAATGGGGATCCTAATAGTTATAGCAATGATACTTATGGGATGTACTACTAAACCTGAAAATAAGGATGCGTTAAAATTTAAAGAGGAGTATGAGGCCTTAAATGGAGTAGAAACTTCTACACCAGGAGCCTATTATCGAGAGATACAAATTGTTAAAAATAATCCTATCGTTTATACAACTTTTAAAGAAGTAAAAGAAAAGATAGCCAATCAAGAATCCTTTCTATTATATGTTGGTTTTTCGGCTTGCCCTTGGTGTAGAACAGTAATTCCTTATATTTTAGAAGAAGCAAACGAAAACAATATTGCCAAAATTTACTACATTAATGTGCGAGAAGATAATACCAAGGAATCCGATTTAAGAGGGTATTATACACTAGATGATTACCAAAACGTAATATACGATATTTATCCAGATAAATATTATCATAGTGTTTTAAATACTTTGGATGCCTTCTTAACTCCTTATACAATCCTAAGCGATAATAAGGAAATAGAAACAGGAGAAAATAGATTATATGCTCCATCCCTAATTGCGTATCAAAATGGAAATGCAATTGCCTTGGATACTTGTATATCGGAAAAACAGAAAAACGGCTATCAAGAATTAGATGAGGAAATTATTTTTGATATAAAAGAAAAAGCAAATACTTTATTTCAAAAATATAAAAATATGGAGGAATGTAGCGATAAGAGTTGTAAGTAACGATGAAAAAGTATGTTAAAATAGAAGGAATTACTTGCAATCATTGTAAGAAAAAAATAAAAGAATCTTTACTTCAAAATAAAAATATTATAAAAGTGCAAGTCAATCTTAAATATGCCACTATTGAATGTAACGAAAAACTAAAGAATAGCGAGATTATAAAAGCGATAAAGGAATTGGATTATTTTACAAAAGAAGAGTATATTAGTGAAAACGAAAAGAATGAGAATACCAAAATAAAATTAACTGAATTTTTAATGATTGCCATTAGTTTCATTCTAATAAATTGTATACTATATAAATTATTTGGGTATAACATCTTTAATGTCATTCCTACAATTGATAGTAGTATCACGTATGGTATGTTATTTTTAATTGGCTTTCTTACCAGTATTCATTGTATTAGTATGTGTGGAGCCATAAACTTAATGGCAATTTATAATGAACAAAAAATAATGAAAAAACCATTATTTTATAATTTCGGACGCCTTATTTCTTACACTTTTTTAGGAGGAATTGTTGGTTTTCTTGGAAAAGTCTTAGAAATAAATAAGTTGATGAGTGGATTAATCGTGATACTGGCTTCTGTTCTGATGTTTTTATTATCTTTAAAAATGTTAGGCATATTCGATTTTCAATTCATTTGTTTTGTTTTAAAATTATTATTTATTTAGATTAAGGCTTATTTTATGGACATGAATTTGCAAATTCAAGTTGAAATTACTACTAATTTACTACTTTATAATGGTTTTTGATTATAAAGTTGTCTTTCGTTAAATTAAAAAGATAATTCTCGTAGTAATAAAAAATAGAGATTTTATAACTA
>CAZIDI010000102.1:0-3619 GCA_964537805.1 uncultured Muribaculaceae bacterium
TTTTAATTTTAAAAAACTCTTTTTATATGATGTCTCCCATTTGGGGTTCACATCAAAAAGACTTTCTTTTTGTTTTCTTTCATTATGCAGATTTTTTCTTTTTTCATATTCTATACTAGAGGGGATTAAAATGAATAAACTAAAAGTCTATGTCTATGCAATATGTAAAAATGAAAGTAAATTTGTTTCAAATTATGTAAAAAGTATGAGGGAAGCTGATGATATTTTTGTACTAGATACTGGCTCTACAGATGATACCGTAAAAAAATTAAAAAAATTAAATGTCCATGTAAAACAAGAAAAAATAGAACCATTTCGCTTTGATGTTGCGAGAAATAAGTCTTTAGAAATGGTTCCTAAAGATGCCGATATTTGTGTTTGTACGGATTTTGATGAAGTGTTTGCTCCTGGATGGCGTGAAAAACTAGAAAATACTTGGTTAAAGGAAAACCCTACAAGAGTAGAGTACTTATACAATTGGAGTTTTGATGAATATGGACGTCCTGCTACAACATTCTATATGTCTAAAATTCATAAAAGGGATGCTTACACTTGGATTCATCCAGTCCACGAAGTTTTAAAATGCAAAGTAGAAAAGGAAAAAAGTGTGATTGTAGAAGGAATCGTTTTAAATCATCACCAAGATATTAAAAAAACAAGAAGTAGTTATTTGCCACTTTTAGAAATGAGCGTAGAAGAAGATCCAGAAGATGATCGGAATATGCATTATTTAGGAAGAGAATATATGTATTATGAAAGATGGAATGAAGCCATTGATACATTAGAAAGACACTTGAACTTAAAATCAAGTACGTGGAAAGATGAACGTGCTGCCTCTATGCGTTTTATTGCTCGATCCTATATGGGATTAAAAAGACCTTTCGAAGCGAAGAAGTGGTTAGAAAAAGCAATAGAAGAAGCACCATATTTAAGAGAAGGGTATGTAGAACTGGCAAGTCTATATTATATGGAAGAAAATTATGAAAAAACCTACGATTATTTAAAAGAAGCAAGTAAAATAAAAGAAAAACCAAAAACCTATATTAATGAAGATTTTTGTTGGAATTCTTACTTTTATGATCTATTTAGTATAGTGGCCTACTATCTAGGGAAAAAAGAAGAAGCAGTAGAGTACGTAAAAAAAGCTATAGAACTTGATAAAGGGAATGATCGGTTAAAGAAAAATTTAGAAATAATGAGCATAAAAAAGCCTTTTTAGGCTTTTAATTTGGCATGAATAACAAGTCGATCTGTGTGGTTTGAACAAGTTGAAAGAGTCAGTATTTTATCTCCAGGTTTTACTTCAACTCCAAAGTCTTGTACACTTCTTCCTTTGATTAAATCAATAAATTCCGTAAACTCCTCATCACTTGCAAAATAAGCTTTTAAATAATCATTTGTTTTTGGAACTTTGTAAATAGAAAAAATTTCATATTGGTTACTTTCATAAATTGTATCAAAAGTGATGGTTAAGTTCTCCGGATTTGTATACCAACTTTTCTTGTAAGCATTCGCAAGAGTACCAAACATAACTCCGCTATAGTACATATTATGTCCAAAAATTATTGTGTTTGCATCTAATTTATAATTATCATTACGATAATCCATAAAAATCCAACCATTTTTATCCGTTTCATTATATAAATTGTGTTTTAAATAATAATCATTATCACTTGCTTGTACTACGGGGTAATCAATATTTGTTTCGTTTACTTTCAGCCATCCCACGACATCTGGGTTAATGGTTAAGATAGAAGCAATATAGTTATTTTTAATAACTCTTGTTTCATCTACAGGATCAATGATTTCCGTATTTTCATTTTCTTTAATCGTTTCTTTTAAATTTTCTTGAATGTTATTTACTTCTTGTAATGCTACATAATTTGAAATAGCTATATAACTAATAATTCCAATGACTAAAATCACAAGGAGGCAACCAATTATTTTCAAAGTATTCATCATTATTTGCATAAAGATATTATTGCTTAAATATTCTTTTGAATAAACAAGTTCAATTCTTAATTTATACTTTCTAATTCTTTTATTCATTTTCTTTAAGTATTCAATGGTTTTATAATCTTTTATATTTTGATAAATTAGAATCCGAATATTTTTCATTCGATTTTGAATTAATGTATCTATAATAGTTTCTAAATCATTTTTATTATAGATATCCAAATGAATTGTTTTTAAATATTTATTAATATTACAAAATGCTTTTAAATCGTCAATATCTTCTTCTGTTAAAATTTGTTCAATCCGAATATTCATTTGATAAAAAATTTTAGAAAAATTCGTTAAATTGTTGTGCTGCATAAAATGACTAGGGTAGAAAATTTCACTACGTGCTTCTGTATGAATTCCTTTTGTATCTAGCATTTCAATCATATAAGTTGGAATTCTTTCACATTCCATATATTGAATATTTTTATTTTCTAACATTTTTTCATAAAGTTCATAGGAAAGGGATTCCTCTTCACGAATGCATATGGCGGTTATATAGGGATTTTTACGTAATAAGGGAAGTAATAAACTAGCCAGTGTATTATTTTCAAATGTGGCACGGTATATTTTTTTATCTTGGCATATCTCTTTTATAAACATAGAAATTAGTTTTTCGTTCTCGGTTATATACTTTTCGGTAAATATGAGTTCACTATCATTAAATATGTTCGTTTTTGATAAGTTTTGTTGCACTAAAGTATCTTCTTTATAGGTGAAAATAAGAGAATCGTTGTATATTGTAATTAGTATTTTTTGCATAATCTCACCACCTATTTTTTATTCTTATAGTAATATAATAACACAATTTTACACTTTTTTATAAAAAAATGTAGCATTTGTGTATTTTTATGCTATAATAAGTACATAATAATAGTAAAAGAAAGAGGTAAAGAAATGAAAAGAGTTATAGGTTTAGTCGTTTTAGCAATGATGATTATATTACCAATGAGCGTTAATGCTGCTTTAGATTTTTCAGGATTTAAATGTGATGATAAAGTAACAGCAGATGATGGTAGTGTTACAAAAACATGTTATATTGTAGGAAAGGCAACAAATGGAAGTTCCATTAGTGAATTTTCTGCACAATTGACATTACAAAATATGTCAATTAAATCCATTACACCAAGTAGTCCTTGGGTAGACAATGGTACGAGTGGAACAAATTTAAAATTTTCTTCTCCAACCAATGTAACAAGTGATAATTTTACAATAGCAACGATTGTATTTAATGTAGATAATACTGCTGAAAAATGTGCTGTACAATTAATCCCTTGCTATGATGAAAATGGAACATATGGTTGTGGAAATACTGTAGAAGTTACAGAAAGTTATGTTTGTAAAGTAGTAAATGGTAAATACTATGGAAAAAATGGTACAGAAGTAACTGCTGATGTTTATGAATCAGAATGTATGAACAATCCACAAACTGGTAGTTTTGTACCTTATGTTGTAATCATTGCTGGAATTGCTTTAGCAGTTGGTGTATTTACTATCTCTCGTAAAAATACAAAATTATATAAAATATAAAAGATTAAACTTCCTTAAATGGAAGTTTTTTTGGATAGAAATCTATTTCTTTTTTTTGTAATTGAAAAATACAAATATTTATCTTATA
>CAZIDI010000103.1:0-3553 GCA_964537805.1 uncultured Muribaculaceae bacterium
GCAGGAAATGACTCACAAAATGTAAGTTTTTATAGTAAAGTGGTAATAGAAGCAATACAAAATCAAATAGCAGTAAAAAGTTTTGCGGATTATATCATAAATTATGAAAGTGAATCATTTGAAATATTTGAGCATGAAGCAACATACCAAACACCATCATTAATTGATTATCGATATGTTGGAGTAAATCCAAATAACTATGTTTATTTTGGTTGTGAAGAAAATTGTACTGAAGAAAATTTATATCGAATCATAGGAGTTATTCCTACGCAATCCGGTACTGATGGAGAATATGAAAACAGAGTAAAACTTATTAAAACAGGTAATTGAGATGGTACAAACACTGGATCTTCAAAATTGACTCCTTCTAATAGGGGATATCAGTGGAACACAAGTGCTAGCAATAATTGGGAAAGTAGCTCCTTAAAAAACACGTTAAATACTGAATACTATAATAATTTTGGAGATTATCAAAAGTATGTGGCAGAAAGCGTCTGGTATTTAGGCAGCATAGGTATGGATTCGACCTATAAATGCGAAGATTTCTATATAGGTGAGAGAGGAAATATTTCTGGTAGTAGTGCACCTTTAAGTACAATTGCAAGTATAGGGTTAATGTATCCAAGTGATTATGTTTATTCTTTTGGAAGAATTTGTCAAGATGATGTATTTTATGGTTCTACTTGTTACTATGAAAATAAAAATACATGGATATACAATGGTGAAGATAAATACCAAGAATGGATGATTACTCCTCTGCAAAATTCATCCACAATGGCACATTTACCGGCTACAATCCGTCAATTTTAATGGGTGGTGGAACTGTAAATAATCCTAGTAATTATCTGGGTGTTCGTCCAACACTCTATTTAAAAGCCGATACTTTATATAAAAGTGGCATGGGTACAATAGAAAATCCATACAGAATTACTATTGATGAATAGTATAAATTTAAAAGAATTACAAAAAATATTGGATAAATGTATATTGAACTGGCTACATGATTTAATATAACTCAACAACAATATATAAGATATGTAACCAATACATTTCGAATTTCTTTAGAATTATTATTGAAAATATTAAAAATTGTAGGTATGAAATCGAATTAATAAAGGGTATGATTATTAATTTACAAAATACCGAAAAAAGTGTATAATGCAAAATAGGTGAAGACAATGTTTAGTGATACTAGTTTTAGAAAATTTCAGATTTTTGAAAAAGAAAAAACAATTGGAAAATTAGAAGTTAATGATGCACTTATTTCTTCTTCAGAATTTATTCGCCCTTTTATTCGTGAGGGTGGAAGTAAAATGGTTGTGAAAATTGGCAACCGAGATTATAAAAAATTAAATGAGTATATTATTCATTCTATGAATGATTATTATAATCGTTTAATGAATACAACTTCTAATTCTGAAAAAAATATGATGTTAAAAACATATAACCATCTCTACGAAATGTGGAACGATTTACATAATTATAAAAGAACAAATAATTTAACAGAGATGGATAAAACCTATGATTTATTTTCCTATGAACTTTATGTTTTAGGTTATATGGAATAAAGAGTAAAAATAATTTTGGTTTTTACTTTTTTTGTGTTAAAATTCTTGTAGGTGAAAATACAAGATGGAAGAAATAAAAGGCAAAATAAGACAAACAATTTATAAAAATGAAAATGGTTTTTTTGTAGGAACTTTTCGGGTTAAAGAATCTAAAAATGAATTGATGCAAGAATTTGTAAATAAAACCATTACCATAAGTGGAACCATTTTGGATCCAAATGAAGAAGAAACTTATCTTTTGAGTGGAGAGTATACAAGACATGAGCGTTATGGTTACCAGTTTAAAATTATGAATTATGAAAAAGAAAAACCAACTACAAGTGATGCCGTGATTGAATTTTTATCGAGTCCTTTAATCAAAGGGTGCGGAGAAAAAACAGCCCGTAAGATAGTGGAAACTTTAGGAGAAAAGGCCATTGATTTAATTAAAGAAAACCGAAGTAATTTATTTTTAGTTCCTGATATGACAGAAAAAAGGGCAACTACGATTTATGCATCGATTCTTGCTCATTCTTCAAATGATGACTTAATTATTGAGTTAAAAGCGCTTGGTTTTTCGATAGGAGATGCTACTAGAATTATTAAAAAATTTAAAGACAAAACCAGTGTGTATCTACATGAAAACCTTTATTACTTTAAAAAGATTATTGATTTTAATAAATTAGATTTTATCTATACTAAAAATTTTGACGCCGAAAGTAGTGTTCGTAAAAAAGAATGTATTTTGGAAACGATGAAAAGAATGAGTGATACAATTGGTGATATTTATTACTATAAAGAAGAAATTTATGCCAATTTAAAAACATACTTTAAAATTATACTAGATAGTGATGAATTTGAAAACCTATTAAACGAGCTATCTACATCCAAATGGATTGTCATTGAAGAGGAAAAATATTATTTAATGGAAAATTATACTATGGAATATGATATAGCCAAAAATTTAAGTAAAATTATAAATCTCCCTAAAAAAGAGTTAAAAAACTTTGAAGAAAATATTAGTAGTTTAGAAAATACAATTAATGTGTCTTATAATATAGAGCAAAAAAATGCGATAAAAAATGCCTTAGAAAATCGTGTAAGTATTATTTCGGGAGGACCAGGTACAGGAAAAACGACGATTATTAATGCAATTACAAGACTGTATATTGAAATGAATCATTTATCTCCTATTGATGTTTTAACGAATATTGCTCTTTTAGCACCAACGGGTAGGGCTAGTAAAAAACTTGCAGAATCCACGCACTTGCCTGCAATGACAATTCATAGATATTTAAAATGGAATAAAGATACCAATGACTTTGGAATTAATGAATATAATAAAAACAATCATACTTTAATTATTGTAGATGAAGTAAGTATGCTGGATACATTTATTTTCGATTCTCTCCTTAAAGGAATAAACTCAAATATTCAACTGATTTTAGTAGGAGATACCTTTCAACTTCCAAGTGTAGGAGCGGGCTTAGTTTTAAATGATTTAGTGGATTCTAATCTTTTTTCCTATAATCCATTAGAACGTATTTATCGTCAGAGTGAAAACTCCTATATTGCCGATCTCGCTCGTGAAATAAAAGAGCATAATTTAAGTGAAAATTTTACAGAGAAAAAAGACGATTACAACTTTTTTATGGCAGAATCTAAAGAAATTACGAAAATGATCAAAGAAATTTGTAAAAGAAGTATAGAAAAAGGTTTAAAGGTTGAAGATATACAAGTACTTGCCCCAATGTATAAAGGAGAAAATGGCATTGATAATTTAAACCTTTCCTTACAAGAACTTTTTAATCCAAAAAGAGAAGATTTAAAAGAGCTAAAACTTGGAGATGTCACCTTTAGAGAGGGAGATAAAGTATTGCAACTGGTAAACAATCCAGATTGTAATGTATATAATGGAGATATTGGTTATATTGTAAGCATTGAAACAAAATTTGCACCTCGCAAAAAAGAAGCAATTACCATTGATTTTGATGGGAATTATGTAG
>CAZIDI010000104.1:0-3541 GCA_964537805.1 uncultured Muribaculaceae bacterium
TTACCAGGTTGGCTTCCCACCAACTATATTATATACGCCGAACTGACGCACCACCGACACCATTATAACATAAAAAAGAAAGGTACGAATAGTAACTTTTCTATCATTTGGTTTACTTTTTATGGTACAAAAAAACTTGGCATTTTTCCAAATCTTTTCAATTCCTATTTTGTAAATTTCATATCTTTATACTCTAAGGCTTTATCATTGTATTTTAATGTTATGCTACTACTACTTGTTGAAGTATAACGAGAGAAATAGTAACTGTATTCATATTCGTAATCGATTTTTACTTCTTTATCATCGCTATTGTAAGACCAATCACAATCTGTAACATCGTCTACTAAACCTTCAATAGAGCAACTACCATTTTTATTTAAAACAATTTTGTTGCTTTCATATGTATATGTTCCAGCAAGTTTTCTTTCGCCATTAAAAATATAAGTAAAGAATCTTATAATTCCTAATAAAACAATAATTGCTGCTAGAGCCATACCAACATAGGCAACATACTTATACATACTTTGTGTTACAATGTTTCTATTTTCATATTCGTTTTCTACTTTTTCTTTGTCCGTTGTAATTAAAGCATTTAATTCATCCTTAAATTCTTGGTTTGTCCATGTAGCAAAAACCATTGGGAATCTATGATATTGATGAATGATAATTGTTCTAAAAATCCAAAATACATTAATTGTAGAAACTGCCGTAATTTTATTTAATGGTATACTTGTTTCACTTCTTTTAAATGGAATATAATGTTCTTTGTAAACTTCATTCTTTGTTAAACAAAGCATTGTCTTGGCTGCACATTTGTAGAACCAATTCATAAATAAGTATACAATAAATAAAACAATTAAGAATAAGATTTCACGACCTACTCTAGCCCAAAAGCCATAGTTTAAACTTCCAATAGAACCATTAAATATACTAAATGTCCCTATTAGAAAACATAAACCTAGAATAACTAAATAAATTTTGTCTAATACAGAAATAAACAAAACTCTTGAAGTTATGATAGCCTTTTGTTTCTTTTCTTCTACTTTTTCTTTTTTCACATTTTCCTTTTTCATATAAACTCACTTACTACTTTATATAAAGTATTTCCTCCTTCTGATTGTTATTTTACTTTTCTTGTAATGTTTTGTCAATATTTGGCAGAATTATTCCTACGAAAATTGTTTTATTGTTTTATTATATTTTTGAAAATTTTAACTATACTATTAATAGGTGTATATTATGAACAAAAAGAAATTAAAAATAGTCAGTATACTAATTGCTTTTGCCCTTTGCTTCCCACTTCATTTTTTATATGACAAGTTTCCTACTTTTATAACTTCTATATTTGCCCCAGTAAATGAAAGTATTTGGGAACATATGAAGCTATTATTTGGAAGTATTATCTTAGTAGGAATTATGCAAAAAATTTATGCAAATATTAAAAAAGAGAAAATCAATAATATTTGTTTCTCTAACTTTATTGCAGCAGTTAGTTCTATCCCCATTTTTTTAATTCTATTCTTACCGATTTATTCTATTATAGGTCATAATATGATTGTTACACTAATCATTATGTTTATAACGATTACAATAGCGGAAATGATTTCTTATCTATTAATGACCAAAGATGATTTAGGTTTAGAAAAAGTCACTATCTTTTTTGCAATAGGTATTTATATTATTTTTACTATTTTAACTTATCATCCTTTAAAAAATAATTTATTTATTGACCCAACAAATTCCTCTTATGGAATAGAAAAAAAGCGTTAATATTATTTAGCGCTTTTTTGATACTCCAAATTCTATAAATTTTCATCTTTTTATCTCATTGCTTTCTAAATCTAACTTATTTTTGGTTACTAAAATAGAGTCAAATAATAACATTAAATCACTATAATCTAGAAGGGCATCTGCTTTTACCACTGCATCAATATACTTTTCTCTATCTGTTATGGCATTATAATCTAAATAATATGGTTCTAAATTATTTTGCATACAAATATAATCTATAAATTGCCTTATAAATTCTCTTTCTGTACGGCCATTTCCTTCTCTAAATGGATGAATGATGTCTAAGTCTGAATATAGTTCTGCCAAAAAGGCAATTAATGATTCTCTTGTATGAATTGTTCTTGATTTGGAAATTGCATTATTTAGCGTTTTCTTTAATTCAGAAAAAATATATTTTGGAAGACAAAAAGGAATTTTCTTTTGAATTTCTTCACTTCTAATTTCTCCAGCAAATGGGTAAATGTCTTCAAAAAGAAATTTATGAATTCTAAGATAATGTTCTGCATCAAATGTTTGTACACCCGGGTCTAAATACAATTTAGCTAATTTATAATTTGTAATCATTCTTTCTGCTTTCTCTAACTCTTCGGCATTTTCAATATTTAATTTATTGATTAACAATCTTTCGTTTCCTTTTATTACATATGGAGATTGATAATTTAATAGTTCTTTTTCTAATCTTGCCATTCTTCAGATTCCTCTTTATCACTTTTTCTTACTAATCTTTTTACTAACGAAATAAATTTAAGATCATTTTCTTTATTTATCATTTCAGTTAAAATCAACTCTTTTTCTTTTTCTTTTAATTCTAATCCTTCTAATTTCGTATTTCCTTCAGCATAGTCAATTGCTTCTTTTATTTTATCTTCCATAGTAATCCTCTCTCTCTATAATACATTTAAATATTTCTTTAACGATTCTATTTCTAATCTTGTAACTAATTTTATAAAGTCTGTATAATCATTTGTCGTATGGGCTTTATCTAATGCTTCGTAGTATTCTAACCTATTCTCTTTTTTAATTATTACTGGGTTATACCCTTGATTCATCAAAACTAAATTCATTAAAAGTCTTGAAGTTCGCCCATTTCCATCACCAAATGGTATTAGGTATCTTTTTGAATAGTATGTTTTTCAATTTCTTCAAATTCACTTAATTCTTCAAAGCCTTCTTCAGCAGATGTTGTAAAACTTCTTCTTAAATATAATGTACCACCATCTACTGAACAACACCCACATTTGCAAAATTTCATATCATGTACATTTTTTGATTCTATTACTTCACCACATTTTTTACAACGTATAGCATTTCTAATAATTTTCTTCACTGGTTACACCTCTAGTAATTAAATTGTACCATAAATCGAGTAGAGAAAAGTAAATAAAATTACTTTGTCCCTCTCACACCACCGTACGTACCGTTCGGTATACGGCGGTTCAATTTATATTACAGTATGTACTTTTAAGTAATGGTCTATTGGAAACAATAGTCCTTTTTGCTTCAGTCTTTTATTTGAGATAGCTACATCAATTATAGGGTTATGTGCACAATTCCAATATGATTTTCTGCTCATAGCCAACATTATAGCTTTTTGCTTATTTATTCCTAGCTTTACTAAACATTTAAATCTGTGTCTCCATGTTTTCCATTGTTTCCATATAATACATCGTATTCTTCGATTTAAGTGTTCTGTTATAATTGACATATTCTTCTTCATATCCGCAATTCTAAAATAGTTTATCCAACCCCT
>CAZIDI010000105.1:0-3518 GCA_964537805.1 uncultured Muribaculaceae bacterium
AACAAGATAAACTAATAGCAAACTTTGTAAGAGGTGACTCTGTTATTCCTTTAACCTATGCAACGAAGCGTCTAAAAAACTTCTAAAAAACTTCTTCTTTTTCTTACCTAAATTTAATGTTATAATAAGGAAGTAGGTGGGTAGTAAAATGAGACGTAGTGAAGTAGACAAAGAAAAATTAAGCCCTGGCATGCGCCAATATTATGATATAAAAGAAGAATATCCCAATGAATTGTTATTTTTTCGTTTAGGAGATTTTTATGAATTATTTTTTGAAGATGGAGAAACTGCTGCTCGTGAACTAGAACTTACTTTAACAAGTAAGAATGCTGGCTTAGAAGAACGTGTTCCTATGTGCGGGGTTCCTTTTCATTCTGTAAAACCCTATATTGAAAAGTTAGTTAACAAAGGATATAAAGTAGCCATTTGTGAGCAACTAGAAGATCCTAAAAAGGCAAAAGGAATGGTAAAACGTGGCGTTATTGAAGTTATTAGTAAAGGAACGATTGTAGATTCGGAACTATTAAGTGAACACGAAAACAATTATATTGCCAGTATTTTAGATTTTTCATTTATTTATTGTTTATGCTATGCTGATATTTCTACGGGTAGTTTTAATGTTATGAATGTAGAACATCAAAAAGAAAAACTGCTAAATGAAATTTTGAATTTAAAAATTAAAGAAGTGATTTTAAAAGAGAACACAGATACTGAACTTATTGGGCTTTTAAAAGGAACATATGGTATTGAAGTTTCCGTTTCAGATGGACTGATAGAAAAAGACTATGAAAACTTAATCCAAAGTGTCGAAGATATTCGTTTTAAAGAAGGAATTAAACATTTACTTTATTATCTTGTGGTTCGTGAGTTAAAAGATGTAAGTCATATCAAAACAGTAAATGTGATTCATCGTGAGGATTATCTGGAAATGGATGTCCACACCATACGTAATTTAGAGCTCATAGAAACCATTCGACTAAAAGAAAGAACTTATTCTTTACTATGGCTTTTAGATAAAACCAAAACCAGTATGGGAAGTCGCAAATTAAAAGATTTTTTAATGCATCCCTTAAAAGATAAAGAAAAACTAGAAAACCGTTATGATAAGATTAATACTTTGAATACCGAATTTATTTTAAAAGATAAGTTAAGAGATTATTTATATGAAATTTATGATATTGAACGTTTATGTGGAAAAATTGCTTGTGGGTCCTTAAATGCCAGAGATTTATTGCAATTAAAAACAAGTTTAAAAGTACTTCCTTTTGTAAAAGAAGTAGTAAATGAACTTCACTTTGATTACAAAATAGAAGAACATAAAGAAATATACGATTTACTAGAAAAAGCCATTTATGAAGATCCCCCTGTTACTTTAAAAGAAGGTTACTTAATCAAAGATGGATATAGCCAAGAACTAGATGAATTAAAAAGTATCCGTAGTGGAGGCAAAAACTTTATTGCTGAATTTGAAAATAAATTAAAGGAAAATACAGGGATCAAAAACTTAAAAGTGGGGTACAATAGAGTATTTGGTTACTATATTGAAGTTTCTAAAGGACAAGTGAAAGAAGTAACAGAAAATTTACATTGGGAACGACGCCAAACACTTGCCAATTGTGAACGTTATATTTCTCCAGAATTAAAAGAAAAAGAAGCCCTTATTTTAAATGCTGAAGAAAAAATTATGGAGATGGAGTACAATTTATTTAATGAGGTAAAAGAGATTGTCAAAAAAGAATTAATCCCGCTAAAAGATACAGCAGAAGTGATTAGTGAGTTAGATGCCATAACTTCTCTAGCCGTATGTGCAGATGAATATAACTTAGTAAGACCTACCTTAAATAACGAACATATCATTGATATAAAAGAAGGCTTTCATCCGGTTATAAAAAAGGTATCCAATAATACCTATGTACCAAATGATTGTATAATGGAAAAGAATGTTTCTACTCTTTTGATTACGGGCCCCAATATGAGTGGAAAATCAACCTATATGAGGCAACTTGCCATTACGATTATTATGGCGCAAATGGGGTCATTTGTCCCTGCTAAAAGCGCTAAATTGCCAATTATTGATAAGATATTTACAAGAATAGGAGCCAGTGATGATTTAGTAAGTGGAGAATCTACATTTATGGTAGAAATGAAAGAAGCCAAAAATGCCATTTCTAATGCCACTGAAGATAGCCTCATTTTGTTTGATGAATTAGGACGAGGAACGGCTACTTATGATGGAATGAGTCTTGCCCAAGCGATACTCGAATATGTAAACAAAAACATAAAATGTAAAACGTTATTTTCTACCCATTATCACGAATTAACTTCTTTAGAAAGAGAAATACCAAGTATTAAAAATATTCATGTCTCTGCTCATGAAGAAGATGGACATATTACATTTCTTCATAAAATTAAAAATGGAGCTGTTGATAAAAGTTATGGAATTCATGTAGCCCGCCTTGCCGGTATGCCAGAGGAACTCACGAATCGTGCTAGTGAAATACTCAATCATTATGAAAATACAAGCAGGAGAAATAAAAATGAAGATAAAGTACAACTTACCCTTGCTTTTGAAGAACCAAAGAAAGAAGACCCAGTTAAAAAATTTATGGAAGGCATTGATCCAGTTTATATGACGCCAATCGAGGCTATTAACAAATTACAAGAATTAAAAGAAATTATTAGTAAAGAAAAATAAATGTAAATTGGCATTAAAAATTTAGTAAAGAGGTAAAAAATGATTTTTGTAAATAAAACTAAAATAGCAGAACAATATTATGAATTGTTAGAACAAAGTAAAAATGATAATGAAATGCTAATGCGTATTGAAAATTTTAAAAAATACATACAAAATAGGCATGGAAAAGAACTTGATGAGATTGTTTTTGACAATCAAAAAGGAAGTTTTCTAGCTTATGTTTTTTACCAATACCAATATGATAGAAATTTCTATTTGGGAAAATTAAAAACGGTAAAAGAAAGCGAAAGAGGAAATTTAGAAAACTTAATAGATGCATATAATTTATTACTAGAAGAAATTAAAGTGTTAATGGTTGAAGAAAAAAATATAATTTCTCGTCAAGACAAAAGAAGAAAACTGGAAAAATTTCTAACTCCTAGTGAGAGGGAAAGCATAAAAAAACAATGTTCCTTATTAAATACAAATAACTTGACTAGATAGAGGAGTGAAAGAATGATAATTATTAATTTGTTAGATATTTAATGAATAAATTTTCGCAAGATTTGAATTTAGAAGTTGAAAAGACAGTAAAATATTTTTTAGAAGAAAACTTAAATGTCATTTTTGGGAAAACAGAATTTAATTATGATGAAATTAAAATAAGACCTTATATGGAGCAAGACTCTACTGGTGTCGTAAATGGGTTTTATGTTGTTTGGTATGAAGATGTTTATGATTTTCACTTAAGAAAATATATACCAAATTTTATAATTATAGAGTGTAGAAATCCTAATCAATATTTTACTATAAAAATTTATGATAAAGTAATTTATAATTATAT
>CAZIDI010000106.1:0-3491 GCA_964537805.1 uncultured Muribaculaceae bacterium
TATTCCTATTGTAATTAAAAGTATTTTCTTTTTATTTTGGTTCATAATTCCTCCAACTTTCTTATTGCGTACTTATAATACGTTTATACGTATTTATAATACAAAAAAATAACACGTATTGTCAATACGCACTTTAAAAATTCCATAAAGGAATTTAATAGAATGTAGATAGGTGAACTATATGCAAATAATTGTAAATGAATACAAACCAAATGAAATAATTAAGTTTATTAGACAAAATTCTGGTCTTACACAAGCAGAATTTGCAAAAACGGTTGGTAAGTCAAAAGACTGGCAACAATCAAATGAACTTGGAAGAACAAATTATTATTTTAAAGATTTAATGGAAATTGCCAAACTATATAATTTAGAAATTATTATTAAAGAAAAAACGGATAAAAAAAATTAGTCTATTTCTAAACTAATCTATTCTTTATTTATCAAATAATTCACTATGACTTCCTGTTGCAAAAAGTAACAAAATAAGTTCTGCATCTTTAATTTGATAAATTAATAACCAATCTGGTTCTATATGACATTCACGAGTATTTTTGTAAACTTTATTGTTAATAAGCATATGATCCTTATACTTAGAATCTAATTGCTCTCCATTTGAAAGTTTTATTACTACTTTTTCTATTTTATTTATATCTTTCCCTTGTTTTAAAACCTTTCGATATTGTTTTTTAAACTTGGTTGTTACATCTACGTTGTATTTGCTCAATTTAATCTTCCTCTTTTATAATATCTTGAAACATCTGATGAACATCAGTGTATCCTTTTCTCTTTCCGTTTTTAATATCTTCTATAATTTGTTCTCCCTCTTGTAAAGCTTCTAAAAGTTCCTTACTAGGAGTAGGTTCTTTTAGTTCAAAAGGGATTCCTCTTTCCTGAATTACTTTTTTTAAAAATATATTCATTGCTGTACTCATATTTAAACCTAAATTATTAAAAATTTTTGTGGCTTCTTCTTTTACCTCTATTGGTACAAGAACATTAATTGTACTTGTTACATTTGCCATCTTTTCATCTCCTTTTTATTACTATAACATTACTATAAAGAAATATCAACATAATTCTTTATGTTATGTATATATGTAGTAGTATATGTAGAAATAAAAAAAATTAGTCTATTTCTAAACTAATTCTAATCTTACTTCTAAAGCATCGTCGCCGATTCTTTCTTTTAATTTAATAATTCTTGTATAACCGCCATTACGAGTTTCATAACGTTTTGCAAGTTCATTAAATACTTTGTCTACACATTCTTTGTTATTATAAACAAATGCAAGGGCTTTTCTACGAGATACTAAAGTACCACGTTTTCCTAAAGTAATCATTTTATCAACAAATTTTCTTACTTCTTTGGCTTTTGCTTCTGTTGTTGTAATACCTTCATTCATAATAACATCAACAGTAAGTCCTGCATAGACACTATGTCTTTGCCTTGTTTCTCTCCCAATTTTTCTATATGCCATAATAATCCTCCTTACTCGTGGAATTTAAGTCCCATTTCTGCAACTTTGTCTAAAACTTCTTTTAAAGACTTTTTACCTAAGTTACGGATTTTGGTAACTTCCACTTCTCTTTTTGAAATTAAATCTTGAACCGTATGAATACCAGCTCTTTTTAAACAATTATATGCTCTTACAGAGAATTCAATTTCTTCAATAGGTGTTTCTAACGTTTTGGTAATTGTATCGACTTTCTTTTCAGCCATTAATCCAGAAATATCACTGATAGCATTTAAGTCTGCTACAATATTAAAGTGTTCAATTAAAATTTTAGCAGATAAAGCCATAGCTTCTTCTGGAGTAATGCTTCCATTTGTATTAATTTTCATAATTAATTTATCATAATTTTCATTATGTCCAACACGAGCATTTTCAGTTTCATAAGCCACTTTTTCAACTGGAGAATATAAAGAATCTATTGCAATGACACCCACTTTTTTGCTATCAAGTAAGGCTTGATTTTCTTTAGCATCTACATATCCTTTGCCATTTGAAACCGTCATTTCCATATCGATTTTTCCGCCTTCTACAAGGTTACAAATGACTAAATCCTTATTAATTACTTCTAAATCAGCATCAACTTCAATATCCCCTGCAAGTACAGGTCCTGGTGTAGATTTAGATAAATGGATTACTTTGTCTTCTTCCGTATGGTTTTTAAGAACAACACTTTTAAGGGCTAAAATGATGCTGGTAACATCTTCATAAACACCTTCAATTTTTTGAAATTCGTGAAGAACACCTTCAATTTTAACACTAGTAATAGCGCAGCCTGGTAGACTAGATAACATTACTCTTCTTAAGGCATTTCCTATTGTAGTTCCAAATCCTCTTTCTAAAGGTTCAAGTGTGAATTCTCCATAATGAGAATCTGTTGCATACTCTGTTATTTTGTATTCTGGTTTTTCAAATTTAATCATTTCTACATTTTTCCTTTCCAACATTAATTTCTAGGACGTTTTGGTGGACGACAACCATTGTGTGGTACTGGAGTTCCATCATCAATACTTACAACTTCTAATCCTGCTGCTTGCAAAGAACGAATTGCTGTATCTTTTCCAGAACCTAGCCCCATTACAATAACATCTACTTTTTTTACCCCTGCATTGTCCATAGCAGATTTTGCAGCTGCTTCTGCAGCCATTCCAGCAGCATATGGAGTTTTCTTTTTGCTTCCCTTATAACCAATTGTACCACTAGATGCCCAACTAATTACGTTCCCATCTTTTTCTGCAATGGTAACGATTGTATTATTGTATGTACATTGAATGTGTGCAACGGCTTCCGGAATATTTTTCTTAACTTTTCTTTTTCTTCTGTTATATGCCATGTTAACCTCCTATTTACCTACTTTTTTCTTATTTGCTACTACTTTACCTTTACCCTTACGAGTACGGGCATTTCTACTTGTTCTTTGTCCTCTTACAGGTAATCCTTTTTTATGCCTAATTCCTTGGTAGCAATTAATTTCCATTTTGTTTTTAATAGACATTTGTACGTCACGACGTAAATCTCCTTCTACATCGTATTTGTCTACTTCTTTACGTAATTTAGCAATTTCATCATCGGTTAAATCTTTGATTTTCTTCTCTGGATCTACTTTTGCATCCTCACAAATTGTTTTTGCAAGACTTCTTCCAATTCCATAAATTGCTGTTAGTCCAATACAAACGTGTTTTTCGTTTGGTAATTCAATATTTTTTATTCTTGCCATATATACCTCCTATTTTCCTTGGGTTTGTTTGTGTTTTGGATTTTCACAAATAACCATTACTTTTCCTTTTCTTCTTATTTTTTTACACTTATTGCATATTGGTTTTACTGATGGTCTTTTTTTCATTTTTTCTATACCTCCATTATCTTTTATTCCATGTTATGCGCCCACGTGTTAAATCGTAAGGCGAAAGTTCTATTGTTACTGTATCACCTGGTAGAATACGTATCATATTAACGCGCATTTTACCAGAAACGTAGGCT
>CAZIDI010000107.1:0-3463 GCA_964537805.1 uncultured Muribaculaceae bacterium
ATCTTCTTCTCTTTGACTTCCACCCATAAGTTCTCCTGCACCTGGAACTTCTAAATCTACGGCAGCAACAGTTTTGCCATCTTCATTTTGTTTCATATAGAAGGCTTTAATATCTTTTGGCCAATTTTTGATAAATACTGGTCCATTAAAATACTCCGTAATATACTTCTCGTGTTCTTTGGCAATATCTTGTCCGTATTCTGGGGTAAATTCCCATTTTACATCTGCACTTTTTAAAATTTTAATGGCTTCTTCGTGATCAATTCTTGCAAATTTAGAATTTAATAATTTGTTTAATTTTTCAAGAAGCCCTTTTTCAACAAACTCATTAAAGAAATTCATTTCATCTGGGCAGTGTTTTAAAACATATTTTACAATGCATTTTAGCATATCTTCCATAACATCCATATCGCCCTCTAAATCACAGAAACACATTTCTGGTTCAATCATCCAAAATTCTGCAGCGTGGGTTTTGGTATTTGAATTTTCTGCTCGAAATGTTGGACCAAAAGTATAGGTTTTTTTATAAGCAGTAGCAAAAGTTTCGGCTTCCAATTGACCACTTACGGTTAGATTTGTCATTTTTCCAAAGAAATCTTTGGTATAGTCAACCTTACCATTTAACTTCTCTATTGGAAGTGTTGTTACTTGAAACATTTCTCCTGCTCCCTCACAATCACTTGCTGTTAAAAGAGGGGCGTGAAAGTAAACGAATCCTTTTTCTTGAAAATACTTATGAATAGCAAAAGATGCAACACTACGAACACGGAATACGGCTTGGAAAAGATTTGTTCTTGGTCTTAAATAGGCTTGTTCTCGCAAAAATTCTTTCGTATGTCTTTTGGGTTGGATAGGATAATCATCGGGGCAAGACCCTAAAACGGTAATTTCAGTAGCCTTAATTTCCACATCTTGTTTTCCAACGGATGGTACAAGTACACCTTTAACGTTTAAAGCACTTCCTACTAATGTTTTACTAATATTATCGAAATTTGAAAGAGTTGTATCATATACAATTTGAATATGCTTAAAACAAGTCCCATCACTAAAATCAATAAATCCAAAATCTTTTTGCCTACGGTGGTTACGAATCCAACCATTGATTTCTACTTCTGTATTTTTTAAACTTTCTACCTTTTCAAATAATTCTTTTAAGTCCATATATTTTCTCCTTATCCATTAGAAACGATATAATCAATAATTTCATTTTCATCTATTTTCGTTTCTTCTTTTGTAATATTGTCTTTTACATTAATTAAACCTTTTTTTAAATCTTCACTATTTAAAATAATGAGTAGTTCTGCGTGGTTTCTATCGGCTTCTTTAAATTGGCTTTTCAAACTTCTTCCTGTTGTATCATAATCAACACTGATACCACTCATACGTAAGTCTTGGGCAAGGGTAATGGCTTTAATTTTTTCTTCTTCATTTACATACAAGATATAACAATCCAGTGGCCTTTTTTCTATATCCTCTATTTCATCCATTGCAAGCATAATTCTCTCTAACCCACAAGCAAAGCCCATACAAGGAGTACTAGGCCCACCAAGAGTTTCTACTAAATCATTGTATCTTCCTCCTGCAGCAATGGTACTGGCTCCTCCTAAAACTTTCTCACTACTTACAATTTCAAATACTGTATAGTCGTAATAATCTAGTCCTCTTACTAAATTTTCGTCTACTTCATAATCAATATCTAAGTAAGTTAAATACTCTAGAACTTTGTTAAAACGATTTGTTGATTCTTCACTTTGATAATCCAAAATACTAGGGACATTTTTTAAAATTTCAGAATCTTGGTCTACTTTACAATCTAAAATACGTAATGGATTCGTTTCGAAACGCTTTTGACAGTCTTCACATAAATCCTTTATGTGTGGCTTTAAATATTCTTTTAAGGCTTTCTTGTAGTTTTCTCTATCTTCTTTAGAGCCTAAATTGTTAATTTTTACATTTAAATCTTTAAAGCCTAGTTCTTCAAATAAACGATAAGGCATCGAAATTACTTCTACATCTGTTGCTACATCATTACTGCCAAGGATTTCGACTCCAAATTGAGTAAATTCACGGTTTCTTCCTTGACCTGGTCTTTCATAACGATACATTGTCCCATTATAATAAAGTTTTCTTGGCATATTTGATCCATACATCTTATTTTCAATAAAACTTCTAACCACTCCGGCGGTTCCTTCTGGTCTTAGCGTTAATTCCCTATCGCTTCGATCTTTAAAATCATAAGTTTCTTTTGTGACAATATCCGATGATTCTCCAACGGTTCTATGAAATAAATCACGTGATTCAAAAATTGGAGTACGGATTAAATCATAATTATAAAACTCACAATAATAATCAATATAACGATTGATTTTTTTAAGTTTTAATGCATCCTTATCAATTACATCATAGCATCCTTTTGGTTTTGTTATCATTTTTAAATTCCTCCTTAAAAATTAAAAAAACCTAGTGAACGTAAGGACGAAAAAATTTTTCCGCGGTGCCACCTTACTTTACTAGGTACTCTTAATTATTTATCGCAAATATTTTGCGTTTCTATGTTCTAAAAAGTTGTCTATTTCAGAAACATATTTTAGGCATTTTCAGCATTCTAGCCCTCTCTTTAAAATATTTATTTTCTTACTTTTTCTTTTCCATAGAAAATTGATTTATAGGTTTATTTTATTACTAATTTTTACATTAGTCAATCAAATATTTTGTCTAAATTTATGCTTTTTTAGGTACATGTATATATACTTCTTCTAAATTTTTTATTGCCCACACACCATCTTCAAAAACAATGTAATCTTTAATTTCAGTCTCGCTAGGTAATTCTTCGTGATTTACTTTTGCCAAATACTTTTCAAAATCATTATTTTCTAATATGTAATCTAACACCCATTCTGGGTATTTTTCTAATAACTGTTCTTTAGAACCAAAAATTTGTTCTTTAAATAATGGAAAAATTTTGTTAGAAGTTTTATCTTCCCCATCAAAAAGAGCAATATTTAATGCAGCAACAACATCTTCATAATTTATATAAGTATTTTCATTAATAATTTCAACATAATCAGTATTTTCAATTAAATACTTTCCTAATATACTCTCATTTCTAATTTTAAATGTATTTATTGTTTCATCTATCAAATGACTTTCTATAGCAATTTTTTCAAATTCGTACATGGTATTCACCATTATAATTATTTCTTGCCATAATTCTTTTGAAAACGTTATAATTTCTGCTTTATGAAGGCATAAAGACAATAAATCTATTCTATTCATCGTTAAATACTCTGGTGTCTCTTTATCTATTCTGTAACGGATCATATTTCAAAACCTCCTAAACTACCATATTCATTTTATTACAATATAAGTTTATTTTCAATTGCAAATTTTTTTCACCTATTTAATTCTTTAAGTATTTGTTCTTTAAAATAATAAATTATAATATAAGTAAAAAGAAAACTCT
>CAZIDI010000108.1:0-3407 GCA_964537805.1 uncultured Muribaculaceae bacterium
TGAAGGATAGAGGTAATACCTACTTTAGCACCAAGCCATTTAGAATCATCAGCTAAAGTTAGTATTGATTCACTTGTTGCCTTAAATAAAATGTTATAACAAATTTTTGAATTATAAAGAAATATTTCGTTTAATTCATAAGGAACAGTAGTAATGATATGAAAATATTTAGAATCAAGTAAATAACTAGATTCTTTTTGTATCCATTTTTCTCTAGCATAACTTTGACACATAGGGCAATGTCTATTGCGACAAGAATTATAGCCAAAGTATTCTTCACCACATTCTAAACATGTACAAATATGATAACCTAATTCTTTCGTACCACAGTTTCTAATGGCATTAAAAACTTTCCATTGCTCTTTAGATAACTTGTGATTTTTAATATAATCATCACCATATTTCAAAAATATCTCTTGGATAGTAAATTTATTTTGCATAATCAATACCTTTGATATTATTAAAATCTTGGCTCATATGAATATAAATAGATGTTGAAGTTAAAGTCTTATGACCCATCATAGATTTAAGAGTTAGTAAATCTCCACCATTCATTAAATAATAAGTAGCAAAAGAGTGCCTTAGAGAATGCTCTGTAATCTCTTTTGGAAGATGATATTCTCTTTTCAAATAAGTAAAACTATTTCCAACTGTTCTTTGAGAAATATGTTCATTAAGTTCTATGCCTTTAAACAGATAACCATCGGAACATTTATAACCTTTGCTTTTATAATAAAGTCTTAAAAATTTAATTACTACATCAGGGAGTATTGTAAATCTTTCTTTATTACCTTTTCCAACAACTTTAATTTTGTGTTCTTTTGAATTAATATTTTCAATTCTTAAAGTTGCAATTTCTGACACTCTAAGGCCACAACAAAATGATAAAAGAAACCAGCATTTATGTTCTAAATTATTTTCATTGTTTACAATAGTTATGAATTGTTCTTTAGAAATGATTGTTGGAAATCTTTTCCTTACATTAGAAGTTGGTAGTAAAGTTTTACTAATATTTCTTTCAAAACATATAAGATAAAAATATCTAACGGATGCCAAATTAAAGTTATAAGTATTAGCACTTAAATTTTTGTCTAAAAAATTTTTTCTAAAATATTTGATTATGTTATCAATTGACATTTTACTTATTCTAGTATCATTTGGATAACTATTTAAAAATCTTTCTATGGCATAGCAATAATTTCTTGAAGTTATTTTACTTCTTCCTCCCATCTTTAAAGTTTCTTCACATTTTTTCAACCAAATCTTTTTATTTTTCTCGTTGTTCATAAAAAAATCTCCCTTCGTTTTACTAAAGAGAGAAAATATCTTTTCAATTACTTAATTTTGTGTATAATATTAATTGTGTTGAGATTATTTTCTTTCTTTAGCGAGATTTATAATAATCCAACACTTTTTTATTTGCAATTCTTTTTGGTTAAAAATAAAGACTTTTCGTTAGAAATTTGGTACAATAATAGTACAAAGGAGGATAGCCTATGTTTAAAGAAAAACTTGCATTAGTTCCCAACTTACCAGGAAGTTATCAAATGCGTAATCAAGATGGAGCCATTATATATGTAGGAAAAGCAAAGAACTTACATCGTAGGCTTTCTTCTTATTTTAATCGTACTCAAACGGGAAAAACAAAGAAAATGGTTTCAGAGATTGCTGATTTTACTTATATTGTGGCAGGAAGTGAATTAGAAGCCTTTGTATTGGAGTTAAACTTGATTAAACAGTATAACCCTAAATACAACGTTTTATTAAAAGATGATAAAAGCTATCCTTACATCGAATATATTGCCAAACCTTATCCTAGAGTAAAAGTATCCCGTTATTTAAATGTAAGAAAAAAAGACAATAAAAAATTATTTGGACCTTACCCTAATGCCTATGCCGCAAGAAGAATTGTCAATTTACTTAATCGCGTGTATCCTTTAAAGAAATGTGATGGAATTAAAAAAGAATTATGCTTGTATTACCATATTCACGAATGCTTAGGGTATTGTAGTAAAGAATTAGATAAAAATAAATTAGAAGAGATGGAAAAAGAAATAATAAGTTTTTTAAATGGAAATGACAAAATTTTGGTGAATCGTTTAGAAAAGAAAATGAATGAATACAGTGAAGCATTAAACTTTGAAATGGCTTTGGAATTAAAAAAAGAACTGGATTATATCAAAATTATTCTGGATAAACAAAAAGTGGAATTACACGATTTAGTGAATCGCGATGTCATTGGGTATTATTTTGATAAAGGGTATATTAGTATCCAAATCTTTTTTCTTCGTAATGGCAAAATGGTGGGGGGAAAATCCGGTATCTTCCCCGTAGTTAGTGAAGCCATTGATGACTTAGATGAGTACATTATGAATTTTTATAGTAAACATGAAATTCCAAAGGAAATTTTAGTTTTAGAAGATATGAATGGGGAACTTTTAGAAAGCCTATTAGAAGTAAAATTTTTAACCCCAACAAGAGGGCCAAAGAAAAAACTTTTAGAAATGGCAGTTATGAATTCGAAAATCAATTTAGAAAATGAATTAGAACTTATTAAGAAAGATGAATATATCACAGAATCTGCAAATGAAGAATTAAGGCAACTTTTAGAACTTTCCTCTTTAAATCGTATTGATTTATTTGATAACTCTAATCTTTTTGGTAATTTTTCGGTAAGTGGAATGGTTGTTTTTAAAGGGGGGCATCCTAGTAAAAATGACTATCGTAAATATAAAATACAAGTCGATAAAAATGATGACTATCATACAATGAAAGAAGTCGTATATCGAAGATACCAACGCATGTTACTAGAAAAAAGTGAGCGTCCAGATTTGATTATTGTCGATGGAGGAACGAATCAAATTAATGCTTGCAAAGAAGTTCTTAATGATTTGCAAATTAAAATAAAGGTATGTGGATTACGAAAAAATGATCATCATCGTACAAATGATTTGATTGATGGAGATACGTACGAGGTAATAGAACTTGATCGAACTAGCAATGTATTTCATTATTTAACTCGTATGCAAGATGAAGTTCATCGTTATACCATTAATTACCATAGGACCATTCGTAGTAAAGGAAGTATAGCAAGTGTTTTAGACAACATCAATGGAATTGGGGCTAAACGTAAGAAAATGTTAATTAAAAAGTATGGAAGTGTACAAAAGATGAAGAATACTTCCGTAGAAGAATTACAAGAGATTTTGCCTTTAGAAGTGGCTAAAAACTTGTTTGCTTTTTTAAAAGATTTTAAGTAAATAGCATTACTATAGTGCTATTTAAGTGTGCCGTGCATGGCATATATCTAGTTGGTGAAAGTCCAATACACGCGTAGGTATCAACGAAGTGTTAGGGAAGCACAAAGCATCAGTCGTGAGGCTTGGGGCTAAAGGAAGTGTGGAACA
>CAZIDI010000109.1:0-3250 GCA_964537805.1 uncultured Muribaculaceae bacterium
AACTTCTTTATTTTGTATTACAATTTTCCAACCATCATCAACGGGAAGTAAATAATCTTCACATATTTTATTTTCAACTTTCTGAAGTTCTAAAGCAACATTAAAGTCCTCTTCTTCCGTACTTGCTTGTCCATTTTCAATTTTATCAATTAAACTTGGATCCTGTAAATATTTCTTTAAATAAGTATTAATATCTTCCATTTCGATAGATTCTTCTTTTTCTTCATAGTGAAGAAGTTTGTTAATATCATAAGTATTTCCTACTTTATAAGAAATATTTTCAGCTTGATATTTTTTCATATTGTCAGCAATTAAACGAACTGTTTTGACTTCTGCAAGTATCTCAGGATAAAGTCTTAAAAATTCCATTTCATTTATTGCAAAATATTGATTAATTGTATCTTTAAGATTATTAGCATCTACTGCAAAAATACGAAGAGCAAACATTCCATTTGCTTTTTGTAAAGGAATATTATTTTCACTTAGGATTTCGACAATGCGATTAAATTTTTCTTCCTCTTTTAGTAAAAGAATGCTAATTCCAAATTTATTAAAAGAATCTGCAAACAAGTTAATACCATCTTCATTATCTGGAATCATTCCTTTTTCTTTCAGTTTATTTAAAATTGTCACTATATTCATATAAAACCCTCCATTAATAAGCCATTAGTGGAACATTTTTAGGGTCCATACCATTATTTTGTAATGAAGTAATTACATTTTGTAAGTCTTCTTTAGAATATTTTTCAAGGACACTTGGATTTAAATAAATATCAATAGGTTCTTTACCTAGTTCTAATAAAATATTTACTTTATCTTGTAATTCATTGTCAAGCATTAATTCTGTATGATTAACAAAAATCTCTGTTCCAATATTTGTTTCTTTTACAAAAGAAATATTTTTTTCAATACAATCTCTATCAAAGTTTTCCATTAAATAATCCATTTCGGAGCCAGTATAATCTAAATAATCAATACCATTATCATTTAATAAAGAAATTAAAGATTCCTTTGTGTTATCACTTTCTACTTCCAAACTTATAGGTTCTTCCTCTACTACTTTAACAGCTTCTTCTACAATAGGTTCCGCATTTTTGGCTTCTGTAAACACATCGCTTATTGATTTACCACTTTGTTCTCTTTCTCTAACCTTTTCATCGTATGCAAATAAAGCATCTTCTGGGAACATCAATATTTTAGCGGCTTCTCTTCTTTCTTCTTCAGTAAAATTAAATTGTTCAAGTAAAGAAATAATAGAATCTCTTGTTATGCTAATTCTTCCAGATAAAGCAAGTTCAAAATATTCGTTTAATTTTTCTTGATTAGCAAGTGCTGCATCACGGCGAATAGATAGTTCATCTATTGTTGCAATAGCATTATTCATTTCTTCTTCTACCCTTGCCAATTGTTTTTCTGCTTTTTTAGTATCTAAAGTTACAGAGTCAATAGTACGAGGTAAAGACTTATTCAATTTTTCAACCAATTCTTGTGGGTTAAAATCAATATCTAAACGATCTAAAACCGTAGCATAATCATTTCTGTCAATGTCAGACAAAAGATTCGTAAGTTTTTCTCCTTGGTTATTTAAATCATTATAAAGTTTTTCCAAATCAGCAATCCTAGATTGCAATTCCTTTTTTTCTTCCGTTGTTCTAGTTTTCGTTTCTACGGCTCTATTGCGTTGTCTATTCATTTCAACTAAAACAACGCTATCGTCTCCTCTTAAATTATACAATTTGTCTAGTAAAGCACTAACTTCAGGTGATAATGCCTTCATACTAATCACTCCCATATTCTACAAAAGATTATATCAAAAGAATTTTGAATTGTAAACCAGTATTTTCACGAAATTAAAAGGTCGTTAATTTTCATTTGGAATTCTATCTGTTTTTTATTTAACTCTTAAAATTGATTATAGAAATCATTTATTGCTCCTTTTTGCATCATATGAAAAACACTTGTTATTTTGTGGATAACTACCCTTGATTTCTGCTCTTAACAACATTAAGTTCACTTCTTTTTGGCTTTTTCCTATCTAAGCTATAACAACAAATTAAAAAATTCAGGCTATTTTATTTCCTTAGTCTAAACTATAACATTTAAAAAAAATTTATGAATAAATTGTTTTTAATTTATTTTATAAAGCAAACAAATTTTCACCATCATACACTACTCCAAAAGATAGTGTTCCTTTAGTACTTTTATAGCAAAAATTTAATTTTATAACATAAACACTTGGTTCAGAGATGTAAGAAGTTAAATCTTTTAAAAATTCGCCATCATATATTGTAATATACTCCTCAAATGGCCTTGTACGCCAAGAATTTTCAGAAACCTCATAAGTTCGTGATAAAGAATTATTATTTACACTATACTCATATATTGGATCATAATCATATTTTAAAATTTTCATACTAGTGTATGCTGTATCTTCATTTTCATACATATTATTAGCTATACTATGTTCATAACATGAAGTTTTAATCTTTTTGTTGTTATTAGGTATAAAACAAGTATAAGATTTTATGTCTAATATAAAAGGTTTGTCTTCTATAATAGTATTTTTATTTTCAAAAGAAAATTTAATAGAATTTCCATCAGGAAAAACAATTAGGTTAGGAACAACAACTGTATTATGAATCTCCTCGCTGACACTTAATTTATAGTTATTTAAAAAAATCTCATAATATCGTAAATCTTTTTTTGAAACAAAAATATAAATAAAAGGGCTATTAAAAAGAAAATAAAAAAGAACTAAAGTAATAAAAATAGTTATAATTATTTTTTTGACTATCATCTTTTTTCTATATCTCATAGATTCTCGTGAAGCACTAAGATAGTCATTTAATATTTGTTTCTGTTCTTCATCCGTTTTCATAATATTAATTTTCCTCTACTATTAGAATAACACAATATTTTAGCTAATCATATCTTTTTACTATTTTAAAAAATAATAGAGGTAAAAAAGCAATACTCGACACTAAAAGATGTATAATAATATTTAAGCCAAAATACACATTATTAAATCCACAATTTTTAAAAAATAGTATATATAACAATATATAAAATAAGCTTCTAAAAAAAGCAATGGTTATTTCTAAAATAATATATTTCTTAAATGCAAAATGTAAAAATTTTATTCTCAAAAATACAAATTCTGGTGAATTATTTATCTCATAAAATAAAAATATATAAGAAAAATATAAAGTAATTAAAATTTGAAATACAAGCCATAAAATTCCCAAAAAAT
>CAZIDI010000110.1:0-3071 GCA_964537805.1 uncultured Muribaculaceae bacterium
ATAGTTATTGCTAATAGTATTCCTATTGTAATTAAAAGTATTTTCTTTTTATTTTTCATTTTGTCCTCCTAGTTTATACAATAAGTATAACACATAATCGTTCAATTTGTACATTTATTTTGTTCAATATGTACATTTTTGCTGTATAAAAAAAAGAAAATCTTTATTTTTTTCTTTTTTTCTTATTTGTTTTTTTCTTTGTTTTTGTTTGTTTTTTCTTATCACGTATCATTTTCATAATAGCAAACTCTTTTTGATTTGCATTCATTAAATTTGGAAATGCTTCTAATAAACGCTTTGGATAAGCTTTAAATTTCTCCACTTTTTCCTTTATAATTTTTTCAAGCATTCCTGGAAGTTTCGCGAGTTTTTCACTTTTTAATTCTTCACATATAATAATACGGTTTCTAAGATTATAGGCAATCAAACAAGAATAAATGATATCTAGTATAAAAATAGCCAGTAAACTATATGCCGTTATTTTGATAGCAAGTGGTGAAAATAAACTCAGAATCTTAGTAATAATATCATTTCCAGTATAAATAATAACTAAAGAACCTAAACCAAATAGTAAGGTATTAAATAGAAAAATTCGTCCATTAATATTGAATTTTTCATCAGAATAGTCCCACCATTTATTATGAAATATTTTCTCTAAAATAAAACTGGTAACATATTCTAAAGCAGAAGTAATAATCGCCCCTAAAATATAAACAAGAACTGGGTCCTCTTTAAATCGTAAAAGTAAAAATAAAATAAATAAACTTCCTACTCCATAAATAGGACAATAAGGCCCACATAAAAAGCCACGATTTACTAATTTTTTTTGTTTTATACTAGAACAAACGATTTCACAAAGGTATCCTAAAAAACTATACAACATAAAAACTAAAAATAAATACGGAAAATTCATTTGCATACGCTTCACCTATTTTAAGTATATCATTTAAAATTTTACTTGTAAATTGGCATAAAAAAAATCGGCACACGTATACTTTTAGTAAGTTGGAGGGATTTGAAATGATTAATAAACAAGGTTTATGGTTTGTCACATTATTTAGTTTAATATTGGTTTTAGGAATTTATTATGTTACGGTAAAAGATGATCAAAATTTACTGGCTACGATGGCATCAAACACAAATAATGAGGAAGCCCAAGTAGTAGAAACAAATGAAAGCAGTATTTTAGTATCTTTAAGAGTCCAAGATGAAGAAGAAATGTTAAAAGAAATGGAAAGTTTACAAACCATTTTATTAGACAATGAAGCAAGTTTACAAGAAAAAAATGATGCTTATAATTCTCTTCAAACTTTAAATGCCAATAAAGGAAAAGAAGAAAGTTTAGAAAAGAAAATCAAAGAAAAGTTTAATTTGGATAGTTTTATTAAAATTAAAAATGATCAAATTAGTGTAACAGTTGCTAGTCAAGAGCATAATAATACTTTAGCCAATAACATTATAAGAGCAATCCAAGAAGAATACGAAACCAATATGTATATTGTTGTTAAATTTCAAGGATAACCCTTGCTTTTTTTAGGCATATTCTCTCACTAAAACAAAAATACTTCATAAAATACTATAGATTATAAAGTATGAAAAGAAAGTGAGGATGCTCATGAAAAATAGCATATTAACAACGCGCGAACAAGAAGTATTTGAATTGCTTGTTTTAAATAAATCAACAAAAGAAATTGCTGAGTTCTTGGGAATTAGTGAAAAAACAGTTCGTAATCATATTTCCAATGCTATGCAAAAACTAGGGGTTAAAGGTCGTGCACAAGCTGTTGTTGAACTATTAAAATTAGGAGAAATCAGTATTGATTAATGAAAATATGCTCATCTAAAAAGATGAGATTTTTTTATGATTGTGGTATAAAAACAAATAAAAAAAATAAAATGTATTAGGTGATTTATTCATGTTAAAAAAAGGGATTATTAAACGAATTACAATTTCTTCTCTCGCACTCATTATTTTGCTTATTACCTACTTTTTCCCTACAAAAACAGAAACGCAATATCCCCAAACATTAAGTTATAGTGATATCAAAACAAATGCTATTTATGTTTTAGATAAAGAAATGTATGTCAGTCGTGTACCTATGAAAGTAAATGATGGTGAGGTTTTAGAAAAAGCAAAAGAAATACTTAGTATTTTAACAATAAAAAGTAAAGAAAGTGAATACTTGCCTACAGATTTCTATGGAGTTATTCCATCTGGTACCACAATCAAAGATATTTCTTTAGAAAAAGGTCTTTTAAAAATAGACTTTTCAAAAGAATTATTGAATACGACAAAAGAATTAGAAAGAAAAATGATTGAGGCCATTGTGTATTCTATGACTGAATTTCAAGAGATTGAAAACGTACTTATTTTTGTAGAGGGAGAACAATTATTAGAATTACCATATAGCAAAGAAAAACTACCTTCCATTTTAAATAAAGATTTTGGTATTAATAAAGTTTACGATATTGATAGTATTAAAAATACAACCAAAACTACAATTTACTATGGTAGTAAACAAGGAGATACTTTTTATTATGTTCCTGTTACTTATGTTGAAAACAATGCCCAAGAAAAAGTGGAAGTCATCATTGAAAAATTAAAAAACTCCCCTATTTATGAATCACATTTAGTCAGTTACTTACACGCAAATGCAGAAATAACCAATTATGAAATATTAGAAAATGAAATTAAATTAAGTTTTAACAATTACTTGTTAGATGATATTGCAAGTGGAAATGTTTTAGAAGAAGTAAAATATACGATTTATCTTTCTTTACGTGATACTTATCACATTGATAAAGTAGAATTTAATGTGGAAAACGAGGCGCAAAACGTGAATTTTGTTATAAATTCGCTTGAATAATCCAAAATATTATTATATAATCAATATGTCCTTGCTGAATACGTCCCGGTAGCTCAGCTGGATAGAGCATACGCCTTCTAAGCGTACGGTCATGTGTTCGAATCACATCCGGGACACCACTTTGAATGATAACTCGAACTTTCGAGTACTAAAGAAACGGCTTGTAAAAAGGTCGTTTTTATGTTATTATGAATATGTCAAGGA
>CAZIDI010000111.1:0-3041 GCA_964537805.1 uncultured Muribaculaceae bacterium
TTTTCTTATGCTTTCAACACTTTCTTCACATAACATATTACTGTACATAACAATATTTATGTGAATTTTAACATAACAAAAGAACAAATCTTTGTTGAAAAATTAAAATCTCTTCTAAAATTTGGAATAACATCGACAAGATATAAAGATATATTTGATTTATATTATTTGATTAATAATGAAAAATTAGATAAAAATAAATTACTAAATTATATTGATATTCTATATTTTTAAGGATTTAGTTATGAAAGAAAATAATTTTGAAAGTATAGTAGCTAGAATTGAAACGATTTTTAAAAATCGTAGATATAAATCTATGTTAAGTGAAGCCAATAACAATTGGCTAAATTTACCCGTTGAAGTTGTAATAAATAATATTTTAGAATTTTTATCATCTTTGGAATTTGTAGGCGTTTAATATGGACAATAAAGCAATTATTAATTTAATCAATTCAAAAGAAAATGAAATAAAAAAGTTACAAGAAGAAATAGAAAGTTTGAAAAAGAAACTAGAAGTTTCTGATGAAACAAAAGAACTAACATTTAAACTTTCTAAAGAAGAAAAAGTAAAATTATTTATGAACTATTTTAAAGGAAGAGATGATACATATCCATATCTATCCATTGATAAAAATAATCCAAATAAAAAATATTATATTCCAGCTTGTGCTAATGAATGGAAATATGGAATTTGTAATAAACTTGTGAAAAAGCCTTGTAAAACATGTAAGTATAGGGAGAATAAACCATTAACATATGATGTTTATGAAAAACATTTAACAGGAGAAACAATAGGAATTTATCCTCTTTTAGATGATGAAACATGCTATTTTCTTGCTTTTGACTTTGATGATAAATTAGAAGAAAAAAATATAAAAGATGATGTACTTGCTTTTTGGAGTGTTTGTGATGGATTTAACGTACCAATTTCAGTAGAGAAAAGTAGATCAGGAAAAGGGTTTCATATTTGGCTGTTTTTTAGTGAAAAAGTAAAAGCAATCACAGCTAGAAAATTGGGTAGTCTTCTTTTATCAAAAACTATGGAAATAAGAGATATTTTAAAGATTTCTTCTTTTGATAGAATGTTCCCTAGCCAAGATTTTTTGCCTAAAGGAGGATATGGTAATTTAATAGTATTACCATTTCAAAAAGAACCTGCTAGTTATGGGAATACATTATTTATTAATAAGTATTTTATGCCATATGATAATCAATGGGAATATTTGAAAAATATCAGAAAGATAACAAATAACGATGTATTTGAATTGATAAAAATATTATCAAATAATACAATAGATGTTAGTCATGAAGATTTGAATATTAAAGAGGAAATAAAAAATAAAAAGAAAAATAATTTTGAGTTTCCAAAATCTTTAGATATTATATTGGATGATATGATTTATATAGATAAAAAGAATTTATCAACAGGTGTAAAAAATTGTTTTAGAAGATTAGCCTCTTTTGCAAATCCAGAATTTTACAAAAAACAACGTCTTCGTTTATCTACATATAATATTCCTATGGTAATAGATTGTAGTAGTGTAGATGATAGATATATTAAGCTTCCTCGCGGAACATATGAGTATTTGCTAGACGTTTGTAATGAGAAGAATGTAAAACTAAGAATAAAAGACAAAAGAAATATAGGGAATAGCCTTAAGATAATATTTAATGGAAATCTACGTGATGAACAGAAGTTGTGTCTTAATAAATTAATGGAATATGATAATGGGATTTTGCATGCTCCGACTGGATTTGGGAAGACAGTGGTAGCATGCAATTTAATAGCAAAAAGAGGAGTTAATACATTAATTGTTGTTCATAGTTTAAGTTTATTAAAGCAATGGAAAGAAAGAATTGAAGAATTTTTAGGTATTGAAGATATTGGGCAAATTGGAGGAGGAAAAAGTAAAGTTACAAATGTAATTGATGTTGCTAGTATAAAAACTTTATGGAATAAAGGAGAAGTAAATGAAATAACAAAAAATTATGGGATGATTATAATTGATGAATGTCATCATCTAGCGGCTTACACTTATGAACAAGCAATAAATAGTGTTAATTCAAAATATGTTTATGGATTTACAGCAACCCCTAATAGAGAGGATGGTCATAGTCCTATTGTAAAAATGCAATGTGGTGATATTAGATATGAAGTTGACTTTAAAAAATTTAATGAAAATTTAGGCATTCCTATGATAGTTAAGGTAAAAGAAACCTATTTAAAATTCGTAGACCCGCTAATAAATGATTATACAATTAATGAAATAAATAAACTAATTACAAAAGATATGGATAGAAGTGAAATGATTTTTAACGATGTTAAAGAAGAGTATGATAAAGGGAAAAATATTCTTATATTAACTGAAAGAATAGAGCATTTAGAATATTTAAGCTCTAGGATGCAAAAAATTACAAATAATATATTTGTGTATAAAGGTGGACTGGGGAAAAAGGTATTAAAAAAGTATGACGAAAGTAATCAAAAGGTATTAAATAAGAACGAAAATAAAATTATTTTGGCAACAGGATCTTATATAGGTGAGGGATTTGATGATTCAAGTTTAGATGTTTTATTTTTGACTATGCCAATTTCTGGAATTACGAAAGTAACTCAGTATACTGGTAGATTGCATAGAAGAAATGATAAGAAAAAAGAAATTATTATTTATGACTATGTTGATAAAAATTTTAAACAAACTAGAAATATGTTTGAAAAAAGAAAAAAGACATATGAGAAATTAGGATATGAAATAATAGATGAAAGATCCAGACAATTAACAATATAAAGAGTAAATTTAACCACCCAATCAACCACCAAAACATGAGATTTTTATTTTTAAGTTGAAAACTTATTTAAACTTTTATAAATTAAAACCCTTTGAAAATGAAGGGTTTAACGATATAAAAGATAAAAGAGTACGTGATTTAAGTTTGCCCCCTGAAGGAGCGCAATTCATTGTGCTCCATTTATGTGTGCCGTGCATGGCATATAACTAGGTGGTGAAAGTCCACTATACGCGTAAGTATCTGCGAAGTAT
>CAZIDI010000112.1:0-2938 GCA_964537805.1 uncultured Muribaculaceae bacterium
TCCACGATTACCGTGAATAAATGCGGATTTGCCTTTCTCTTTATATTTAATAATGAGACGATCAACTTGACGTCTTGATATAGATAACTTTAAAGCAATTTTATTTTTATTACCTCCGTGATCTATATATTCTTTAATTGTTTCGTATTTTTCTTGTTCTTTCATTCTTAATTTTACCTCTTTCATTTTTCCACCTCAGTGGAATATTATATAATAAACTTGAGACATTTTCTAAAGTTAACACTTAAGACATTATCATAAATTAATCATAATTTGCTCGCTTTCTAAGTTGCCTACAATTTGACAGACTTTAAAGAATATGATAATATAGATACCGTTCCGCAATAAAAGAGGTAGAGTATAAATGAAAAAATTACCGTCGGTTAAGGCCCTTATGGCCGTAACCACGATTCTTCTTGTAAACATCTGTTCATTTAGAACTTTAGATGGAACAAAAGAAGTGGATAATAGCATTGCTATTATTCCCAATAAAACCAATTTGGTGAGTAGTATTAGTAACAATAGGTTACTAAGTAATGAAATATTAGCAATAAATGAAAAGGTTAACGAAAAAACAGAAAGTAAGACGACCAAAAAAACAACAAGTACTTCTAAAACGGAGTCAAATGAAAAGGCAAAAATCGTTTACGATGGAATGACTTTAGAACAGTTAGCCAAAAAGTTAGATAAAAATCTAAAATCAACATTAAAAGGATATGGTATGGTTTTTGCCAAGTCATCAATTAAATATGGTGTAGATCCTTATCTTGCAGTAGCCATTGTCCTACACGAAACCGGATGTGCTTCTGGTACTTGTAGTTCACTTGTAAGAAGTTGTAATAATGTTGGTGGAATGAAGGGAACAAAAACTTGCGGTGGTTCATCCTATGCCAAATTTAGTTCACTAAATGCAGGTATTGATGCTTTCTTTAAAAACCTATCCAATAATTATTACAAAAAAGGATTAAAAACACCTGAGTCAATAGGAAAAAAATATGCGGAAAGTTCGACTTGGGCAACGAAAATCAGATACTATATGAAAAAAATTAAAAATAGTTAATGTTGACAACCAAAAGAAAAGTGTAAACCAACATTTTTCTTTTTTTCTTGCCTTTTAATCATAATAAAGTTATAATTATTTTATGATAAAGGGGATTGATATTATGGACAATCAAAATACAAACGAATTCAATGAAAATAGCTTAGAACAAAATGAAAATTCAATGAATAATGAAGTTGTTTCACAAAATAGTGAAGAAAGTACCTCTACAGCAAATACATCTAATATACTAGAAAGTACAATTGTAGAACCAACTCCAACTGTCGAGCCTGTAAAACCTACATTAGATTCTATTTTAAATGGCAGTGTAGGGGAAGAAACAACTGTTCAACCAGTTGCTCTTACAAATGAAAATGTAAATTTAGAAAGTTCTGATTCTAGTACTTCAGAAGTTCCAAATAATCCAAATTCAGCACCAACGATTGAAACGATTCCAATGGATACTGTTGTAGATTCCAGTGCAAATGTTGCTCCAACTATAGAAACGATGCCCGAAGATAGATTAAAAGAAGAACCAGTAGTAGAAAATGTAACATCCAACGAAACAAATATACAAGATAGTGTACCTACTAGTGAGCCCACAATAGTAGATTTAAATCCTACATTAAATGAACCAGTTATAGAAAAAATAGAAGAACCTACACCGGTTGAAAATTCTGTGCCTAGTGGTTCAGTCGTAAATGAGAGCGTAGATGTTTTAGAAGTTGATGAACCTAATGTTGAAACATTAGAAGAAACATCAATAGATGATTTTAATGCTGTACCAGTTCCGCCAATATTAGATGAAGATAAAAAAGGAAAAAAGAATAAAGAAAGCAATAAAAAGACATTAATTTTACTATTAATACTTATTTTAATTATTGCAATAGGTTTAGGTATTTATTATTTTCTTACATTAGCAAAAAATTCTACTAAGATTTCTATAACAACAAAAGAAGTAAAAGTAGAATTAGGGAGTGCATTATCTACAAATATTGATGATTATGTCACGGTTTCAGGATATGATAAAACAAGTTGTACAATAGATCTTGATAAGATAGATACAGAAAAAGTGGGTACTTATAAATATACAATAACTTGTGGAAAGGAAAACCAAGACGGAATCGTAATGGTAGATGATACAACAAAGCCAGAAGTTATTACAAATGATTTAATATTACTTCCTGATTCCACTTTAAATGCTGAAGATTTTATTGAAGAATGTTTGGATGCTTCTGCTTGTTCTTATGAATTTGAAACGGATGTAACAAATTTAACAAAAACAGTAGGAGAATATGAAGTTAAAATAATTGTCAGTGATGAATATAATAACAAAAATACCATAGCAGCAAAATTAATTGTTTCAAGAACAGCTCCAGCAAGATATTTAACTTGCAAAAAAGCAGAAGAAAGTATAGAAGATATTAAAGCTAATTTAGTGGTTTCTTATAAAATAGGAATTGATGCAAGTGACAATTTCTATAATGCAGTTAGAATTTCTACATTTAAATTCCAAACACCAAATGATTATACAAAAATGGTAAATGATTATAATGAAACTGTTGGTATTAATGGAATAACTGGAAAAGCAACATTTAATGAAAATGGCTCAGAAATTATTTTAAAAGAAAATAAAACTTTAGAAGATATGAACAAAGATTTAAATGGTAAACTTCCAAATAATTCTAATATTTTAAAAGCTTTTTTATCAGGATTAGGATATACATGTAATTAGAAAAGAATGCATTTCATGCTGTGTTCTTTTTTAATTGAAAATAAAACAAATGTGTTTTATAATTTAGATAATAGATGGAGGAATAAAAAATGAAAAAGAAGAAACTAAGCCTCCCAACTTCAGGAAACAACCTGGGGGGGGGGTACATTAGAAAGTAAAAGAAA
>CAZIDI010000113.1:0-2770 GCA_964537805.1 uncultured Muribaculaceae bacterium
CACCTGCTGCTGGAGGAGCTGCTGAAGATGCAGGTTCTGCAGCTAAAACTGTAGTACTTAAGAGTGCTGGAGGAAACAAAATTGCAGTTATTAAATTATTAAAAGAAATTACTGGTCTTGGGCTTGTAGAAGCAAAGGCACTTGCTGATAATGGAGGAAACGTAAAAGAAAACGTACCTGCTGATGAAGCAAATCAAATTAAAGCACAACTTGAAGAAGCTGGAGCAGAAATCGAATTAGCTTAAAAGTAGAGAAATCTACTTTTTTTCTTATGATAATTTTACTCATTTTAGTTGTGAAACAAAAATGAATTGTTTTATAAATGCAAATAAATATGAATTTTAAACTAATGAAGAGATTTTAATTGTTTGTAAAATCTCTTTTTTGGTATATTGAATTCAAAAATATTTTTTTGTATAATGACAATAGGTGAGAATATGAAAAAAGTAATTTTAACTATTTTAAAGGTGGCTATATTGGTTTTCTTATTTGTATGGATTGTAATGGTGTTTACAGATTACTTTAGAGTAAGAAATGGATATGACCCAATGTTTTGTTTATCTGAAGAAACGAAAGCCTATGAAGATGGATCTAATCATTTTTGTAATGGATTAGGTTATAAAATGATTCGTTATGAAAGAGAATGCTTATCTGCAACTGAATTTGGTCCTTTCTTTATAAAAGAAAGACAATGTGAATAAGAATTTGCCAATTTAAAAAATAGATTATATAATATGCAATTGGTTGGTGATGCCTATGAAACTAAATAATTATGGTTGGAGTCTTCAACAAATGATATTCTGTTGTGCCATTATATTAATTTTCCTTTTTGTTGCAGTATTTTTTAGTATACAATTCATGAATCAATTTGGAGAATCTTTTAAAGAAAGTGTAACAGGGAATGTTACATATGCAACTATTGAAAGAAATTTGGAATATGGAGCAGAAGTTTATATTAACGAATATTATGAAGAAGAAATTGGTAGTGGTACAATAACTATTTTAAAAGACAATTTAATTTATTATGGTATTTTAAAAGATAATGATTTTGTTACTACTGAAAAAGATAGTTGTGGTGGATATGCTTTGGTAAGAAAAAGTGAGGAAGGTACTTTAAGGGTAGATTCTTATATAAAATGTAATGATTATATGACAAAAGATTTTCAAGAATGGAGAATGGGTGAAGAATAATGGGTAAAATGAAAAAAATGTATTTTGTTTGGGGAATTGTGGTAGTTGTCATTTTTTCTTTATTAACTGCCTTTGGATTTCTATATAAAAATAAAACGAATGTGTACAAAAATTTAGAAGAAAAATTAGTGGCCGCAGAAAAAAAATATGCGGATGCAAAGTTTTTATATCCACAGAATGGTGAGACTGTAAAAGTAACAGCACAAGAAATGATTGAATATGGAGCAATGGATTCCTTTGAAGTAGAAGAAGATGCCTGTGAGGGATATGCCACCATTCAAAAAAATGGTACCGTTTATGATTTTAAAGGATATGTAAGTTGCAATAATTATACGACGAAAGGATATGAAAAATAAGTATGACATCTTGTCATATTTTTTCTTGACTTTCATACAATAAGAGTGATATAGTAAGTACGGTTTTTAAATGAGGTTCTATCTAGGTAGAACTTCATTTAAGCAATATATTGATACACCGGGATGTGTGTTAATGAAAGGAGGACAATATGTCTACAATTAATCAATTAGTTACGAACAAAAGAAAGAAGAAAACTAAAAAGAGTAAAAGCCCTGTTTTAAATGTAGGATTTAATACCCTTGAAAGAAAACAAACAGATCAAAAAAGTCCGCAAAAAAGAGGAGTTTGTACTCGTGTTGGAACAAAGACACCTAAAAAACCGAATTCAGCATTACGTAAGTATGCACGTGTTAGACTTTCTAATGGTAAAGAGATTGATGCTTATATTCCAGGAGAAGGACATAACTTACAAGAACATAGTGTTGTTTTAGTACGTGGTGGACGTGTTAAAGACTTAATCGGTGTTCGTTATCACATTGTACGTGGAACACTTGATACACAAGGTGTTCAAAATAGACAACAAGGTCGTAGTAAATACGGAGCAAAAAAACCTAAAAAATAAAAATGATTAGACAAAGGAGGAAATAAAAATGCGTAAAAGAAGAGCAATTAAAAGAGATGTGCTACCAGATCCAGTGTATAATTCAAAAGTGGTTACGAAGTTAGTAAACCAAATTATGCAAGATGGAAAAAAAGGTACCGCTCAAAAAATTCTTTATGAAGCATTTGATATTATAAAAGAGAAAACTGGTCAAGAACCAATGGATATTTATAATCAAGCTTTAGAAAATGTTCGTCCTGCACTTGAAGTTAAATCTCGTCGTGTAGGAGGAAGTAATTACCAAGTACCAGTAGAAGTTAGTGATGAGAAAAGTCAAACACTAGCGTTACGTTGGATTGTTAATTATGCAAAATTAAGAAATGGTAAGGGAATGGCTGTTAATTTAGCCAATGAACTTATGGATGCTGCTCAAGGAACAGGTGGAGCAGTGAAAAAACGTGAAGATACTCACAAGATGGCAGAAGCAAATAAGGCATTTGCTCATTATAGATGGTAGGTGAAATGAATGGCAAGAGATGTTACCATAGATAAAATAAGAAATATTGGGATTATGGCCCACATTGATGCTGGTAAAACAACTACCACGGAAAGAATTTTATTCTTAACAGGAATTACCCATAAAATTGGAGAAACTCATGATGGAGAATCTCAAATGGACTG
>CAZIDI010000114.1:0-2740 GCA_964537805.1 uncultured Muribaculaceae bacterium
CCACGAATTGGTAACACGAGTTGTTATTATAAAGTAGAAAACAATAAATACAAGTGATTCGGCAAAAGATTACAAAAAAAGAAGAAAAATTCTTCTAAAAAATATAAATCATATTTTCATAATTAAAATTCCATTCAGTATTACGAAGTACCAATGCCTCTCCATCACTCGTATTATAAGAATATAGTTTATCCTCTACTAAATAGTAAACTGCATCTTGATCGCTATAAACGATTTCTTTAACCTTATAATTGGAAATCTTTGTTTTATAATTCTCTTGCACTTGATATAAAATATTATCTTTAAGTTCATAAGTAGTATTATTTTTATTTGTAAAAAGGGTTTTATTATTGGTTAAAACATTCATATTTATTTTCACCCATTCATCTCCATTAAAAATACGTCCTTGGTTATTTTTCGTAATGTTTGTAATTGTGAGGTGTTTAGGATTAATTTCATATTCTTTTAAATTTTTTTTGTCTACTAAATACACTTTATTAGAATATGTCCCTGGAAAGTAAGAATCAAAAGAAATCTCTTTTTCTAAAACAAGTTCTTTTACTTTATCATTTTTACTATTTAGAATATAAAACTTTTGAAAATTATATTGGCTATCATAGTCAGCAATTACGACATAACTACTTGTTTGAATTGCTAATGGAATACTATAAGCATCTTCTTTAAATAATGGTATTTCTTTTTGTTCCTTACTTGATAAAACATCAAAGCCTACATAATTCCATATATAGTACTTTTTATCATTTAAAGAATAAAGAGTCATATTTTTATACGTTTTTTCTTCATATGAGATTTCTTTTTGATAAGAAGAAGGAATTAAGTCTTCATCTTCTATTAAATGATAACTTATATATTCATTATTTTGTATACAAAGAGGACTTAGATTTAATTTATTACTTTTCAATAACAAACACGTTGTCTCTTCTTTTTCTTTTATCACTATTTCAGATATAAATTTTTTTGTATGAATATAAGAATGAGGAATCCGAACAAAAAATTCTTTGTCATTGGTTTTAAATAGAAATTCATATAATTTTTCTTTTTTTATAAATTTTTCTTGTACTTCTACATCATTAACCTTATATTCAACTTCATAATTTTTACTACGGAAAATACCATATAGGAAAATAATAAACAATAGTAAAAAAAGAAAAACCGTTTTTTTCTTAATCTTGATTCTGCTTAACTTGCGCATACTTCTGTTTTTCCCTCATCATAAATTCAGAGATGTTAGTTTCAATTTCTGGTAAACTCTTTTTATCTAAATTAGTTAAAATAATCACTTCTTTTACTGTATCAATTGTAAGTTTTCCCCAACGTATTCCACGATAAATTTGCATATCGTTAAACAAATCTGGCGTAATAGAATTGAGAGAATAGCCATATAAAACTCTTTTTTGACCAATTAAAATTCTTTTGTTTGTAAGGGCAACAACACACGTAGAAAACCAATCTAAAGGATGTTCATTTTTCTGCCCTACAAAAGTATAAATGACTTCCTCCCCAGGATTTAAATGACGTTCTATCACTTCGCAATGCTTTTTTAAACGATTCCAAGTAACTGTTTTAGGGTATTGTTTCTTAAATTCTAACACTTGTTCATACAATGACTTCAATATTTTCACCTCTTTGAAATTATTGTAACCCTAATTGATTCTTTATGCAATTTATTTTACTTCTTGAGCAGGAATTCCAACTACTGTACAATTGGGCTTTACATCTTTTAGTACAACCGCTCCTGCTCCTACCTTGGCATTTTTGCCAATCACGATATTACCAAGAATTTGCGCGTGAGCACCAATGATCACATTATCTTCTAAAGTAGGATGCCTTTTTTCTTTAGAATCACTTACACCTCCTAAAGTAACACCGTGAAAAAGAGTAACATTATCTTTAATAATTGTTGTTTCTCCAATAACGACTCCGGACCCATGATCAATAAATAAATTCTTGCCAATTTTTGCTCCGGGATGAATTTCAATTCCTGTTTTTCTTTTAGCTTTTTCAGATACATATCTAGCTAAAAAATAATGTTTATGTATATATAGAAAATGAGAAACTTTATAATATAATTGGGCAATAAAACTTGGATATAACAAGATTTCCCACTTACTTTTTAAAGCAGGGTCTTTCTTTTTAATTAACGCTATTTGTTCTTTAATAAATTTCATAAAATCAACTCTACTTTATTTTATGAAAGAAAAAAAGATTAGTAATTTACTATATCCTAATCTTTTGACTGAATTACAAATTCATAATGACATACCACAAGTATTTTCAAAAACATTTCTAGGGTTATTTTTCGTATACCGGTTTCATAATGAGCAAGTGTGCTATCTGAGATTCCCAATTTGCTTGCTAGTTCCTTTTGGGTATACCCACAACTTTTACGCAAAGACTTTAAATCAATCATATGGCAAGAACAACACGGAATGTACGGTCCCCCTGATTGACACAGGTGGCCCTTAAGCTCGTGAAAACTCCGCTACCAAGACCGTAGTTGAAAGCACCACCACGTAAGAACCAAGGGTACGATGAATCGACGAAGGAACCTTCATCTTTGTACCAAGAGCTAATCCACCTTGTGCGGGAACCATATGTTGCACTTCCAAATGGCCCAAACTCGGCTATTGCATCTCCTAGGATTCGATATTGAAATGTTGTAGAAGTAGAATTCGTATTGTAGATGTCATAATATTTTGCTTCAATATCTGTTCCAAGG
>CAZIDI010000115.1:0-2739 GCA_964537805.1 uncultured Muribaculaceae bacterium
AATATTGTGATTTGATTTTTAACATAAAATTTTTAGTAAAAAACCGAAACTCAAATAGATATTTGTTGATATAATGAAGAAAAAAATAGTAATATTAGGAGTTTGTACATTAATGGCTTGTGTGAAAGTAAATGCAAGTAGTGGCCGATTAAAAAAGAATACAATTAAAACTTGCAATGGGGTAACTTATGGGCAACATAGTAGCGACAATCATTGTCATGTTGCTAAAGAAGATGATGGTAATTACTATGCAATAGGTAAACCGATTTATAGTAATCCTTGTAATAATTCTAATAGTTCAATGAATAATGAGAAAATTATTCCATCAAAGCAGACACCAAATAAAAGTTCTGATAATACATTAAAAAATATTATCATATAGATGAAAATGCACTTGAAGTGGCAGATAATATGGAATATTCTACAATAAAAGAAAAGATTAATATTACAGCCACACCCAACGACGACAATGCGACCTATAAGATTAAAAATAATTCGGTATTGTCTATTGGAGACAATAAAATTATTATTGAAGTAACTGCAGAGGATGGTACTATTAAAAATTATAATATTAATGTCTATAGGAAAGCATTGAGTTCTGACACTAGTATAAAAGTTATGATTGATGAAAAAGAAGTAAATTTTACTAATTATAAATCAATGATTTATATTGAGCCGTCTGTAAAAAATATTAATTTGTATTATACATTAAATAATGAGAATGCTAAAGTAGAAGTTGATGATTTTTCTGAATTGAAGACGAGAAATAATATTATAAATATCAAAGTAACCGCAGAAGACGGAACAGAGCAAAAATATGAAATTAATATTTATAAATATTCAAAAGTTGAAAATGTTATTTATACTTTTTTAGGTTTTGGATTCCTTGGAGGTATTGGCTATGGTGTTTATTATGCAATAAAAAAGTTAAAACAAAAAAAGTAGTTAATAAATAATTATAAAAAAAAGATAAAGATATTGATAAAGAAAATTTCTCATTAAAAAATGACTTCTTTCAAATTAAAGAATATATTTTTATTATACATTCTTTTTCTAACATTTCGAAGTCATTATAACAAAATTTGGAGCAAGTGAGGGTAGTCGAAACCCCGTCTCTTCCTTGGCAAGGAAGTATTCTAGCCGTTGAACCACACCTGCACGTTTAAATCATAACAAAAGTTGTAAAAAATTGCAATCACTAATTCAAAAATGAAAGAAATAATGCTATAATGAATAACATAGGAAAAATAAAGAAAAGAATGTGATACTAATGAAAAAGAAAAAGAAAAAAATAATCATAATAGTCCTAATCGTTATTGCTCTTTTAGGAGTCGGAGGATTTTTTGGCTATCGTTATTTTAAAAATAAAAAGAAAGACAATCCTGTGAATACCATAGAAGTTTTAGATAGCATTAAAGGGTATGATTATCATTTAGAAGATAGAGATGGGGAGCTTTATAAAGATACATTTTTTAAATTAAAAGATTTACTCGAAAAGAGCAATCCCATAGATGAAAAACTTTATGCAGAGTATTTAGCAACTTTATTTATAGTAGATTTATATACCATTGAGAATAAAATTAGCAAATACGATGTAGGGGGCCTAGATTTCTTATACCCAGAAGAACAAGAAAAATTTCAAAACAAAGCAATGGATACAATGTATAAATTGGTAATGGATAACTCTACCAATACGAGAAAGCAAGAACTTCCCACTGTAACAAAAGTAGATTTAAACAATATAGAAACGACAGAATATAAAAAAGGAGACCAAACACTACCAGGCTATTTAGTAAATGCAACAATTACTTATCAAAAAGATTTAGGGTATGACAAGAATGTAACACTTACTTTAGTAAAAGAAGAAAACAAAATCTATGTTGTCAATTTAACAAGTGAAGAAGACTAAAAAAGATTGTATAATTTTTTTCACTTTAGTATAATAAAAGAAAGAATAGGTGGCTTTAAATGGAAGAAAAAAAGAAAAATGAAAACAAAAGGCAACTGACCAAAGTATTAATTTTAGTTGTTGCTTTAGTAGTAATTGCTTTTAGTGGAACTTATGCGTATTTTACCTCTAATTTTGTTGGAAACCCTAATACTACAACAGCAAAATCTGGAGTTTTTAAAGTAGAAAGCAGCTTAGAAACAGTAAGTGCAATTCGTAATAGAAGAATGGTTTTGATTCACGTAACCGACACCCAAGACCAAAGAGAAGAATTAGCTGATAAATTAGTATTCACGGTAACTAGTACGGATGAATCTACTGTGGATGGTGAATTTAACCTTTATTTGCAAGATATTACTTTATCAAAAAACTTATATAGTAAATACTTAAAATGGGAATTATTAAAAGGAACGGAAATTATAAGTAGCGGTGATTTTGAAAGTGCCGTAAGAGAAGATACTCCTACTGATGGAGAAGAAGCAAATGTTGTAACCAACGTAAAAGCATTTCAATTAAATACATCTGCTTTAGAACTTCCTAAAAATACAACCCAAACTTATACTTTTAGAATGTATTTATTAGATGATCCAAATAAGAATCAAATTGAATTAACGGAAGGAAGTTTTAGTGGAAGACTTTACTTAGAAGCAGTACCTGTTTCTTCATTACAATCCAATAGTTAAAGTACTCTAGAAAAGTACTTTTTTCTTATCTCTAAAACTGCTATAATGAAAAAAAGGTGGTGCGTCAGTTCGGCGTATATAATATAGTTGGTGGGAAGCCAACCTGGT
>CAZIDI010000116.1:0-1164 GCA_964537805.1 uncultured Muribaculaceae bacterium
CTTTTCTTTTCGAACCTGAGAGAAAAGAAAATGTCCTACATCACGCAAGATGGATTTGGACATTTTTGTTTCTCCTGAGGCTCTGAAACAAAAAGTACAATATCCACGTGGAGCTAGCCATATAAAAATTTTACTATGAACAATAATAATCATTAAATATTCTAAACAGGAGGTATGTATGAAAAGATATACTAGAAGAAATGGTGATATTAATATAGTGGCATCCACTCGTGGAGAAGAAAAAAAAGAGGAATGTCCTAAAAAAGAAAAGAAAAAAATAAAATTTGATTTCAAAAAAAAGAAAGAAAATACTCTACGTTCACTAAATGAAGTAGAACATTTTCTTCGTGATTTTAAACATCTTGAGCGTTATATTAAATTATATTTTTTGTTAAAATGAATATTAAATTCCCTCATTTTCTAACCTTACAAAATCTTCTCTAAAATTAATTGCTCCATCATTAAATTCTTTGTTTTCTTCTCCCGCAATTAATATACGAACAGCATTTACCTCATTTAGCTCTGTTAAGGTGTTTACAATTGCATAAACACTTTTTGATTCTTCCTCTGCCCCACCTTTATGGTTATTTATAAATTCTTGTGATAGATTAACATAGGCCACTTCTTTTTTTACTTCCACATTAATTAATATTGTTCCCTCTGGAATTGCACTTTCTAACTTATCACTTTTTGGTCCACTTATTAATAAATTAATAAGAACAGCATATGGGTTACTTGCCAATTCTTTTACATCTATTAATCTTGCTTCTGGCATTAGTGTATTTGTTTGTTTATTATTATAGTATACAGATACAATCGTTTGTCTTTCTTGTTCTTCACTAATTTCTTCTTGTGGTACATATTCTTCTATAATAGCCACCTCTTTATCCCTATTATAAAAAATAAAAACAATAATCCCTATTATAATAAGAATAATTACTAATGCTAAAATTAACCATTTTCTTTTTATACCTTTCACTTTTCTTCCTCCTTATAACTTGTTTTATTATTTAATATTATGAAAGACAAGTATTTTTATGACTATTTTTTTAATTCAATGTAGGGGCGGATTTTTCAAATATTATCTTCAAAATGTTATCCGGTACTTTCCATTCTTTAACATTTGACAAAACCCTTGATTTTATTATAAAATAAGGCTAGAAA
>CAZIDI010000116.1:1264-2666 GCA_964537805.1 uncultured Muribaculaceae bacterium
CTTAAATTTAAAATATAACTAAATGGGAGGTAACTTATGAAAGATTTATTACACGCAGGATTAGATGTTGGCTCTACGACTGTTAAAATTGTTGTTATGAATAGTAGCCTTGAAACCATCTATACTTCCTACACAAGGCATTTTTCAGATACCAAAAATACAGTTTGCAATGTTTTAGAAGATTTACTTACACGTTTCCCTGATTATCAATTTACATTGTCTTTAACTGGTTCTGGTGCTATGTCTGCAGCAAACTTTTTGGATGTTCCTTTTATTCAAGAAGTTGTTGCTTGTAAAAGAGCGGTAGAAAAATATATACCTAAGACAGATGTTGTAATTGAGCTTGGTGGCGAAGATGCTAAAATTATTTATTTTGATAAATTTGTAGAACAACGTATGAATGGAACCTGTGCTGGTGGAACTGGTGCTTTTTTGGATCAAATGGCTTCACTCTTAGATACAGATACTGCTGGATTAAATGACTTAGCAAAATACTATAAAACCATTTACCCTATTGCTTCTCGTTGTGGTGTTTTTGCTAAAACAGATATACAACCACTTTTAAACGAAGGTGCTGCTAAAGAAGATATTGCCGCTTCTATTTTTCAAGCAGTTGTTAATCAAACCATTAGTGGCTTAGCTTGTGGTAGACCAATTCGTGGTAATATTGCGTTCTTAGGTGGTCCTCTTAGTTATTTGCCAGAACTTAGAAATCGTTTTATAGAAACTTTAAATTTAAAACCTGAAGAAATTATTGTACCAGAGAATGCTCATTTATTAGTGGCAAAAGGTGCTGCTTTAGATTCTTGCCATAATACAGAAATGACAGCTGAAAAATTAAAAAGTAAAATTGAAGTTTTAAGGATTTCGAAAGATACAACAACTAGGCCTTTAAAACCTCTTTTTACTGTTGACGCTGAATATGAAGAGTTTAAAACTAGACATGCAAAAGCAAAAGTAAAAAGAAGAGATTTAGAAAGCTTTGAAGGAGACTGTTTTGTTGGAATTGATGCTGGTTCTACGACAACAAAATTAGTATTAATTGATAGAGAGGGAAATCTACTTTATTCTTTATATGGAAGCAATGAAGGAAATCCTTTAAAAAGTGTTATGGAAATGCTTAAGCAGTTATATTCTGTATTACCTGAAAAAGCTATCATTCGTTATAGTGGAGTAACAGGTTACGGTGAAAAATTAATACAAACTGCTCTTAACGTTGATTTGAACGAAATTGAAACAATTGCACACTACCGTGCAGCAAAAGAATTTATGCCTAATGTTACTAGTATTGTCGATATTGGTGGGCAAGACATGAAATACATTAAGATGAAAAATGATGTTATAGACAATATTATGCTTAATGAAGCTTGTTCTTCTGGTTGTGGTTCTTTTATTGAAACTT
>CAZIDI010000117.1:0-2578 GCA_964537805.1 uncultured Muribaculaceae bacterium
ATTTACTTCACCAATGTCATTTACGATTACAGCTATTTTATATCCTTCTTGGTTATTTAAGATGTGGTTTAAAAGAGTTGTTTTCCCACTTCCTAAATAGCCTGTTAATAATGTTATAGGTATACATTTTTCCATATTCTCACTCTTTTCTTTTCATAGTTATTATAGTCTTTTTTTTCTGTATTCTCAAGAAAAAAGGCATGTTTCAAAGCATTCCTTTTTACTAAAATAGAAATATTATGTAATATCTTTATATTTATCTTTATATTTATCTTTTTATTCTTATAAAATATGGAAGAAAAATTATTTTTCTTCCATATGACTTTCCATTTCTTCTTTTTCTGTACGATTGGTTGCTTTTAAATTTTCTTTAATTAATCTTTCGATTTCTTTTTTTAGTTTCTTGTTGGCTTTTTCTAAATTACCATCACTTACTTTAAAAGGTGTTCCAAAACGAATCATTAAGTTTTTGCTACGAAATTTATAGTCACCTGTTATTGCATATGGGACAATTGTCGCATCGGTTTTATCTGCCATAGAAACAGTACCATATTTAAAATCTAGTAGAAGTTTTTCTTTAGTTTTAATTCGTGTTCCTTCTGGGAATAAACCAATAGCTCCATTTTGTTCTAATACTTCCATTGCTTCGTTTTTTGCTACTCCATCATGTGCTTCACGATCTACACAGATGCAGCCAGCAGCTCTAAAAAACCAAGCAAATTTGCCATCAAAATATTCCTTTTTTGCCATATAGTGGATTATTCTTTTTGTAGAAATGATAACAGAGCATTGGTCCATGATATGCTTATGATTACCAACAACTAAAATGGGTCCATCTTTTGGAATCACTTGGGCATTTATGATTTTAGGATTGTAGTAAAGTTTAAATAGGGGGCCTAAAATAGGCTTAAAAAGTTTATATCCCCAAGTTGCTAATTTATTTTTTGCCATAACGTTCTTCCGCTCTCTTTTCCATATTTTCTTGTTGCAATTTTCTAAAATCTACTTTCCCAACAATTGTTTTTGGCAAGCTTTTTCTGAATTCAAATTCTTTTGGAATCGCATACTTGGCTAAATTTTTACGACATAATTCAGTTAATTCTTCGCGTAATTTTTCAGTATCTTTGTATCCTGGTTTTAAAACAATAAAAGCTTTAGGGACTTCAATCTTATATGGATGAGGCACTCCAATGACTGTTGTGTCTAGAATTCCTGGATGTTTTTCTAAGACTTCTTCTATTTGTGATGGGTATACATTGTATCCAGAAGTAATAATCATTCTTTTTAAACGTTGTTTATAAGTGATGAAGCCATCTTTATCCATCATACCGATATCTCCAGAGTGTAACCAGATGTTGCCATCTTTATGGATATGTAAGGCTTCGTTTGTTTCTTTTTCATTGTTATAATAACCAAGCATAACTGTAGGACCACAGATGCAAATTTCTCCATCTTCACCAGTAGGAACTTCTTCATCTGTTCCTGGTTTTACAATCTTTACGTAAGTTCCAGGCCATGGGATACCGATGGTTCCTTCACGAGAAGCATATTTCAAGTCAAAAGATACTGCTGCTAAAGCTTCTGTCATACCAAAGCCTTGGGTAAAGTTGGTTTTGGCACCATGACTATGCAAAAAATCATTAATTTTTTTGACTTTTTGTTTATTAAAGGAATCTCCTCCAGCAATTACGTATTTTAATTGATTTAATTTCACATTTTCCATACGAGGATTATTGGTCAATGCTTCAAATAATGTTGGAACTCCTACTAAAATTGTTGGTTTGTATTTCGTAATTAATTTATCAAACTCGGCGGGTTTAAAAGTTGGAACTAGAACGACTTTGGCTCCTACACAAAATGCGTCATTAATACTTACTTGTAAACCAAATCCATGGAAGATAGGCATTATTCCTAGTATAATATCGTTCGTATCTAAATCAGGTAAAGCAATTTTTGCTTGAATAGTAGCAGCGTTAAAATTACCATTTGATAGAACAATTCCCTTAGGCGTTCCTGTTGAGCCACCACTTTGTAAAATTGCAGCTGGAAAATCTTTTTTAGTTATTTCTTCTTTTTGTTCTTTGTTATATTTTTCTCCATGTTTTATAAAGTCTTTCCAAAATAGATAATTTTCACTTTTCTTTGGCTTTTCTACTTTATAACCTTGTGTTACTTCATAACCGAGCTTCATTAAAGGATTCATCGAATCTTTAGCAGATATAATTATCGTTTTATAAACTTCTGTTTCATCAATTATTAATTTTAATTTTGCATAAGTAATATCCATACAAACAACCATTACAGATGAATATTTGATTAAGGCATCTTTTATTTCGTTCTCTGATAATAAAGGATGTAACAGATTAGCAACCGCTCCTATTTTGTTTAAAGCATAAAAAGAGATGATTGCTTCAGGAACATTTGCTGATAAAATACTTACTACATCACCTTTTCTTATTCCTTGACTACGAAATGCACGAGCACATATATCGATTTTATTTTTAAATTCTTTATAGGTTATTTTTGTATTAAAATATTCTATAGCAATGTTATTTTCATATTTTTCAGCATGTTTTAC
>CAZIDI010000118.1:0-2570 GCA_964537805.1 uncultured Muribaculaceae bacterium
ATATTCAGACGCAACTAAATCAAGCTGCTCTCTAAATTTCTCTTTTACTTCTTTTATCACTTCTTTTGGATATTTTGTTTCCAAAGTAACCGTAAGAATTAAATAGTCTTCAATAAAAGTTCTATTTGCACTCATATAATTTATTAGTTCTTTTTCCATTAAATCTTCTTTTAAATCACTCGTAGGGCCAAAATTACTAATGACAATTAAGGAAGTAATTAATCTAAGTTCTATAGGATCTATATTTTTAAAATTACTTAAAGGTGTCTTAACAGAAATTTTCACTTTCGGATTTTCAACATTTCCAAAGATTTCTGTACTAGCATTCACAACACTTGCTTCTTCACGATACTTTTTTATCTTAGGATTTTTATAAGTAAATAGTTTTTTCTTTTTTAAGTTTTCTTCTGTAATTTTAAATACATCATAAGGATTGACATTCCCTGTAACAATTAAAAACATATTCTTAGGATGATAAAATGTATCATAAACCATTTCAATATCTTCAATTTTAGTCGATTCCACATCTTCTTTTTTTCCAGTGATAGACTCTCTATATTTATATTTGTGAAATAAATCCGCATAATGTGTAAAATAAAGTTTTGTATCAGGAATATCTTCATCCATAGAAAGTTCTTCTATAATAATATTCTTCTCTTTGTTAACCATTTTTTTATTAAAACTTGGAGTTAATACAAAATCTAAAAGATGGTTTAAATTGGCTTTAAACTCTTTTGTACTATACAAGTGATAACAAGTATAATCAAAAGTAGTAAAGGCGTTTACTTCACTTCCATATTTGGCATAAAAATCTGTTGCAGTTGTTCCATCTGGTTCATAAAAGTTTAAATGTTCAATAAAATGTGCAATTCCACTTGGAACTTGGTAATACTTGCTTTTTCCATTCATTTTAAATTCTTGATGTATAGATCCATAATTTACACATAAAGCACTAAATACACCTTTTACTTTATCATTTTTCCATACATAAATAGGCATACCACTCGTACTTTTTTCATAGTAAACTACTTCTTTAATTCCTTTTAATTCAATCTCTTTCATCACTATCCCCCTTACTTTGTAATTCATATACAAAATTGAGTTTTAACTTTTTACCAAGATTTTTTAAATCTTTTACCGTAATATTTTTATAAGCATCTTTTAAGTCCTCAAACAAAGGTGCTCCTACAATAGTATGGAATGTGTAGTTATTTACTAAACTATTTTGGTTATCCATAACCACTTCTAAAGAGGTTTCTAATTGTTTTTTGGCTAAATTCATTTCCTCTTCCGTAATTTTTCCACTTGCCATATCTTTGACACATTTTTTGATTAATTTAATAGCCAAGGGAACATTTTTAGAATCTAATCCGACGTAAACGTAATACATATTGTCATATTTAGAATTGATGGAAGAAACCCCATAACACAATTGATTTTCTTCTCGTAAAGAATTGTAAATTTTTGATTTCAATCCTCCGGCACATAATACTTCATCAAAGAAATAAAAAGTGGTAAACATTTCATTTTTTGTTAATTTTTCTAAGTTGAAACCTAAAACTAAATTGCTTTGTGAAAAATTTCCTTTTTCTTTTATCATTAATTCTTTTTTTCTAGCCTTATTTTCAACAAATGGCTCTACACTATGATTTTTTAAACAATTATTATGAAATGCTTTTTCTATTATTTTAACAATTTCATCCATATCTAAATTTCCAATAATATAAATATTGCACAAACTATTTTTATAAAACTTTTCGTAATAAGATAATAGACTTTCGGGGGTAATTTTTTCCACTTCTTCTTTTGTACCTAAAACACTCGCTGCTGTTATAGAAGACTTATCCATATTGATTAAAGCACGGCGAAAAGCATAATTAGCTGGGTTTTCCTTTATAGAATCGATGTCTGCTAAAATTCTTTTTTTAATGATATTAAAAGATCTTTCATCAAAAGTATTATTGGTAATATTCGGATTTTCAATAATTTCAAATGGAAATGTTAAAGCATTTTGTAAATATTTTTCATCGTTAATATATTCTGGATTTAAAAAGTTAAAAATAAAACTTGACATTACCATATTTCCTACTTTACTTGATACTCCATAAAAATAAGATTGGTAAAGTTCTTCCAATTTTATGACAATATCTTTTCTTCGAGGATATTTTTTGGAGGAGTGACAAAGCATATCTACTAAAAAATTACGTAAGCCAAGTTCTTCTTTTTTAGCATTATCATAAAACGTAATTTCCATATGACAGTTTTTAAATTTATTTGTTTTAATGGTATATATCGTATAAGTATCCATTTCGTATTTTTGATATTTCATTATACACCTCTCTTCCTTTAGTATACACATTATTTAAGGATTTATAAATAGAAAAAATATAGTTTACATTTTAAAAAAACTATATTTTTATCATGAATACATTTACTCTTTTTTTAAATCTTGAACTTGCTCTAAAGTTAGTCCCGTACACTCGGCAATTTGTTCATAAGTAATGTTTGGTAAATTAAGCATCTTTTTTACAGTTTCTATATTCCTTTGCTTTAGTTCTTCATTTTCTAAC
>CAZIDI010000119.1:0-2546 GCA_964537805.1 uncultured Muribaculaceae bacterium
TGTTTCCTTTTTTAGTTCTAATAGTTAAATATTTACAACTCATTTTAATCACTCTTTTAGGTACAAAATAGTGACTAAAAAGCTTGAAAAAGTATGCTAATTAAACAAATAAATGCTAAGAAACTATAATAAATAAAGGGGAATAAGAAAGTATAGAAACAAATAATGTTTTATGCTAAAATATATGTTATAAAGACAACTCGTATATCATAAAATGAATAAGGTGGTTCACATGTTTAATTACAATGGTATTAAAATTAACTATAAGGATTTTGGAAATAAAAAAGGTACACCCATTATCTATTTACATGGATGGGGGCAAAATATTGCAATGATGGAACCAATTGCCAAACCATTTGTAAAAACACATCGCCTAGTTATCTTAGATCTCCCAGGTTTCGGTGCATCTGAAGAGCCAGACTATGCATGGTCATTAGACGACTTTGTTGAAATGATTCATGCGTTAGTAAAAAAATTAAATATAGACAAACCAAATCTAATTGGGCACTCTTTTGGAGGAAAGATAAGCTTACTATATGCTTCAAAATACGAAGTAGATAAACTAATTCTTCTATCAAGCCCTTTCAAAACCAAAATAAAAAAGCCCTCTTTAAAAGTACGTATTCTTAAAAAAGCAAAAAAGATTCCAGGACTTAATAATATCGCTGAAAAAATGAAAAGACATCTAGGATCAACAGATTACAAAAACGCAACTCCTTTGATGAGAGACATTTTAGTAAAACATGTAAATACCGATTTAACAGAAACAGCCAAGAAAATAAAATGTCCCACTTTTATCATATGGGGGAACAAAGATGAAGAAGTTCCAGTAGAGGATGCCTACGAGTTAGAAAAATTAATTAATAATAGTGGGCTAACAGTTTACGAAGGATGCACTCATTATGCTTATTTAGAAAGAGTCGCTCAAACAAATGCAATAATCGCATCATTTATAAAATAAGGAAGTGTAGTATGAGAGTATTATTTTTAATTACTTTATTAGTATATTTAATACATGTAACTATAATCAGTACAAAAGCATTACATATGTTACAGCAAAATAGATACAATAGAGGATATCGTTATATAAAATGGATTATAAAAAATTTTAAAGATAATTTTATAAATTTAAATTTACTATTTTTAATATTCATTTTGACAGGTATCAACGAATCTTTAAATCAAATAAGCATATATCTTTTTCTTCTAATTTATATATTTTTAACCTATGTATATATAGAAAATAGAAAAAAAGAAGCAACGAAATTGCCATTAAAATATACAGCTCGCATAAAAAGGCTTATGATTACAGACTTCATCATTTATTTTATTCCAAGCATAATTTTATTTTTAACCTACGATGCAAGTTATAATAGTATATACTTTTTCGTCTTAGGATTCTTATCTTATTTAAACTTATTTATAGTTTTACTTGCGAATGTCATCAACCGTCCGGTAGAAAAAATGGTTGGAAAACATTTTGAAAACCAAGCCAAAACAAAATTAGCTAGTATGAGTAATATGGCCGTCATCGGAATAACTGGAAGCTATGGCAAAACAAGTACAAAGAATATTTTAAATGATATTTTAAGTGTGAAATACAATGTATTTAAAACACCAGCTAATTACAATACACCATTTGGTTTAATGATTACAATCAACAATTATCTTGATAAATACAACGATTATTTTATTGCTGAAATGGGAGCTTGTAAAAAAGGCGAAATAAAAGAACTATGTGATTTAGTACATCCTAAATATGGCATATTGACCCGTATAGGCTTAGCACACTTAGAAACTTTTGGTTCTGAAGAGGCAATCCAAAAGACAAAATTCGAATTAATTGAATCTTTACCATTAGATGGAATAGGAATTTTAAATGGTGATGATGAAAAGCAATTGCGTTATTCGATTCAAAACAAATGCCAGATAAAATGGATAGGCATTGATAACCATAAAGTAGATTGTTATGCCAAAGATATCGAATTATCATACAAAGGAACAGAGTTCAAAGTGAAATGGAAAAACGATCCAGAAGAATATCATTTTGAAACAAAATTATTAGGTAAAAATAACATCTATAATATTTTAGCAGGAATTACATTAGGAAGAGAACTTGGTATTTCTATCAAAGATTTACAAAAAGCAGTAAAAAGAGTAACTCCTATTGAGCATCGCCTATCGATGACAAAATACTATGATATTAATATTATTGATGATGCTTATAATTCAAACCCAATGGGAAGTAAAATGGCTCTAGAAGTACTAAAAATGATGCCAGGAAAACATATAATAGTAACTCCAGGTATGATAGAAGTGGGCCAAAAAGAATATGAAGTTAATAAGGAATTCGGTCACCAAATCGCTGAAAATGTTGATGAAGTAATTCTAATAGGAAAAGAAAAAACAAAACCAATTTATGAAGGTTTAATAGAAAAGAAATACGACAAAGAAAAAATTCATATCTTAAATGATGTTATGGATGCTTTTCCTCTAATGTTAAAATTAAAGGAAAAAGATACATATGTTTTATTAGAAAATGATTT
>CAZIDI010000120.1:0-2517 GCA_964537805.1 uncultured Muribaculaceae bacterium
CATAACTCCAGTCATTAAAATTCCATTTTTTTAATACTCTAATATCCTCATTGCTTTTAATAACTTTATCAACACTTTTTAATAATTTTACGTTAACACCAAGATTTTCAAATATTTTAATATTTTCTTCATCAGTATTCAATTTATTTCTATCTATTATAATATCATCATCTTGATAAAATTCAAAAGAATTTAAAATGCTTTTAAATGTTTCTTGCTCTATACTTTCCATGTTATCTTCAACCTCATTTAATACTAATAAAGAATAACCATTTGTTGTAATATATTTTCCATTATCTTCAACGTATTGATTAATGTATTTTCCCTCTGCAAAATATTGTCCCTTTTTATAATATTCTTTTAAAGCACCTTTTCTCATTTTCTCATCTTTCCTTTCATTTATACCAAATCATTTTTTTGTAGGACTTCTTTAACTTCTCCATATATCATAAAGTTACCAAAGTCTCCATGTCCTATATAATATTTTAATAACATCTCTAGCATTTCTAAATCAGCACGACTGCATTTGACCCCACTTATTTTTTGTTTTTCCATATCATCATTTTTAATTACTTTTTCAATTTTATCATACAATTTTCTTGCTTTATTACTCATCTAAATCATCTCCCTCATAAACTTCAATTTTATTCCTTAAAGCACGTATTTCATTTTCTAATTGATATATCTTCCTATCGTTTCGGTTACCACTCATTAAAAGTACAAATATAATTCTAATAGTATCATTATCCAAATTTTCCAAGTTATTTTTCCAGTTTGGTACTCCACAACTACCAAATTGTCTAATCATATAAATCATATAATCTCTAATGTTTGGATATTTCTTTCTTATTTCTGTTATATTAAACTTTTTATAACTTTCCATTTACTTTCCCTCTTTTCTACTTTCCATAGCTTTAAAATATTTGCTTTCCATATTATTAATAACTACTTTTAATTTGCTTTCCATTTTTTTCTCCTTTTAATTTTCCCACAAAATTTTACTTTCCATTTAATTGCTTTCCAGCCTTTTTTTTGCTTTCCATATCTTCATCTTTTTTTCATTTTCCCCACATATTTTTAAATTGCATTTAATCAAGAACGGGAAGTGAAGACAACTCACAAACCCAACCACCAACCATATTATATTATTATTTATTCATCATCAGAAAGTTCGCCATTTTCATTAAGTCCTAGATACTCATAAATCTGTTCTCTTTCAAACCATATATAATCATTTAATTCAGTATCAGTATTATCTCCATTGTAGAATATTTCGCTTAAGTAGTTCATTAATTCCTCTTCTTTATTTGCACTTGCAACACTATCAAGTGTATCAATAGCACCACTCCACGAACTAGCATATAATTCACTAAAACTATTTATATCTTTTTTTATTGTTATCATTTTTAAACATCTCCTTTTCTTTATTTTATTTTAAAATGTAGTTAAGTTTTTTGTAAATTCGTTGTTGTAGTCTTTAAACTTTTTAAATTCAATACCTAATTCATCAATTTTATGATAGAACTCATCAACATTAACATTTAACTTTTCTAAAGTATGTAAAGCAATTTTAATATTGACTATTTCCTCATCAATTTTTTGGATACTCTTCCAATTATTAAACAATTCTCTTTTTCGTTCACTTTTAAACATTTTTAATCACTTCTCCTCTTTTTCTTACATTTACATTATAGCGTACAAATCTTTCAAATGCACAAATTCGGCACAGATTTTTAATTTTTTTTAATTCCCCCACAAAACTAAAAATTCCATTTAATAAAAATTCCCCACGTTTTTCAAAATCGCATTTAATAAAAATGCCTACATATTTTAAAGTCTCATTTAATGAGTTTCCCCCACGATTTTTTTTGGTGCATTTAATGATTTACACACGAACATCTGTTTTAGTGTCAACCCTTTTTTGTTAACAGAACATTTGTTTTATGAAACATGCGTTCGGTATGTCTTTTTTTGGTGGTAGTTCTTTACTACAATTTAATTATAGCGTACAAATCTTTCAAATGCACAAAACAGGCACAAAAAAAATATATATAATAAAGAAAACAATTTTATTAAAGAAGTGTAAAGTTAAAAAAATAAAAAACTTTTTAAAAAACACTTGACTAATTCTTTAAAAGTGGTATAATGTATATAGTGGTAAAGGGATACCACCAAAAAAGTGTAAATAATAAAAAAAGGAAGTGAAGAAATGAAAGCTAAAAAAAAGAGATATTTTAAAAAGTGGCTTGACTATTTATTAATTGGTACTAATTGTATGATAGTTTGTATTATATGTAGTATTAACGACTTTACAAGTATTGTAGCATATTTAAAATTAGTTCTAATTCTAGGTGTTATATTTGCTATTAATACAATGTTATTAAAAAAATACTCTAAAACTTTAGAAACATTAAAAGAAGAAGACTAAAATTTTAAAAATTGGATATAATAAAAAAAGAAGGGAAGTTATAAAAAAAATGATAAAAAATTATGAAGAAATAAAAGACTATATTTTAA